>NZ_JBHWBS010000068.1:0-25927 GCF_042735655.1 Streptomyces sp. NPDC059567
GGACCACGGTCCAGCGGCACGGGGCTTCCTCGCAGGTCTTCGTTGGCTGCTCGCACCATCCACGTGTCGGATCGGCGAGATCCCGGCGCCCGTTCCGCTCCGGTCGTGAACGACACACACCACTGAAGACACACACAATCGAATTCGATGCGCAAACGACGCGAGTTGCGCCAGGGGTCTCGTGGGTCGGAACGTGAAGGGGCACGGGACCGGTGAGGTCCCGCCGGACGCCGCTTCGCGCGGCGGCCCTCGAGCCCCGGTGGGGGCATGCGCCACCACCCGGAGGAGGAACCGTCATGACCGCTTACCGGATCACCGGCGACCTCGCCGCTCCGACGGAGCCCCACTCCCACCAGCCTCCACTCGACGACGGCGCCGACGACTGGATCGCCCGCGGACTGGTGGAGGGTGACGAGCACTGCCTGGACGCGGCGTACCAGCGCTGGGGCCGACTGGTCCACACGCTGGCCGCCCGGGCGATGGGAGATCCCCGCGAGGCGGAGGACGTCACCCAGCAGGTCTTCGTCGCCGCATGGCGCGGACGAGCCACCTTCTCTCCCGAGCGGGGCACCCTGCCGGCATGGCTCACCGGCATCACCCGCCGGAAGATCGCCGACGCGCTGACCGCCCGCACCCGCCGTACCGAGCTCGCGGCGGCCCTCGGTGCCTCCCTGGAACACGAGGGCCGCGCCGTCGAGGAGCCCGAACGGGTCCTCGACCGGATCGTCGTCACCGAGGAACTGGCCAGGCTTCCCCGCGTCCAGCGCGACGTCCTGGAACTCGCCTACTTCGCGGACCTGACGCAGGTGCAGATCGCCGACCGCACCGGCATGCCGCTGGGCACGGTCAAGAGCCACGCCCGCCGCGGCCTCCAGCGCATGCGCCACAACCTGGCCCTCGCCGCGGCCACCGGCTGATCCGGCCCGGGCGAGCGCTCCGAACGAGCAGCCGAAGGGGACGGGGCCGCCGCCACAACCGGCCGACGGCCATCACACAAGGGGTGGAGACGATGAACGGACGAAGCATCGCGGTGGTGGGGGCAGGAGTGGCGGGTCTCACCGCCGCCCACATCCTGTCCCGCGCGCACGACGTGGTGGTGTACGAGTCCGAGGACCGGCTCGGGGGCCACGCACACACCCACGAGCTGACGGCCCCCGAGGGCGGGACGCTCCACGTGGACACGGGCTTCATCGTCCACAACGAGCGCACGTACCCCCATCTCCTCCGCCTCTTCCGCGAACTCGGCGTCACCACACAGGACTCCGAGATGAGCATGTCCGTCCGCTGCGACGGATGCGGCCTGGAGTACGCCGGCGCCCGCGGGGCCCGCGGCCTCCTCGGCGGTGGGAACGCCCGCCGGGGCCGCCATCTGCTGATGCTCGCCGACGTCCCGCGGTTCCACCGCGCCGCGCGCCGCCTGCTGTCCACCGACGACACCACACGAACACTCGGAGACTTCCTCAGGGCTCACCACTTCTCCGCCTACTTCGTCGGCCACTTCGCGATCCCTCTCGTCTCCGCCGTCTGGTCGTGCGCACCCGGCACCGCTCTGCGGTACCCCGCCGCTTATCTGTTCCGCTTCCTCGACCACCACGGACTCCTGTCCGCGACCGGGTCCCCGCAGTGGAAGACCGTCAGCGGTGGTTCCGCGTCGTACGTCGAGCACGTCGCCAAGTCCGTCGCCTCCGTCCGGACCGCGACCCCCGTACGCACCGTCGTGCGCGGCGCCGACCACGCCACGGTCGTCACCGCCGACGGCGAGTCCGCGGAACACGCGGCCGTCGTGATCGCGGTCCACCCCGACCAGGCCCTGCGCCTCCTGGCCGACCCCACCGACCAGGAGCGGCACGTCCTCGGCGCCTTCACCTACTCCACCAACCCCACCGTCCTGCACCGCGACACGACGCTGCTGCCGCGCTCGCCCCACGCCCGGGCCTCCTGGAACTACTGGCTGCCCTCCTGCACCGCCCGACCGGGCTCCGTCCAAGTCAGCTACGACATGAACCGGCTCCAAAGGCTCACCACCCACGAGCCGCACATCGTCACGCTCAACCCGGGGGACCGCCTCGACGAGTCCACCGTCCTGGCCCGCATGACGTACGAACACCCCGTCTACACACCGGAGTCCGTCGCCGCCCAGCGACTTCTGCCGACCCTCCGCACCTCCGTGACCGCCTACGCGGGCGCCTACCACGGCTGGGGATTCCACGAGGACGGCTGCCGCTCGGGCGTCGAGGCGGCCCTGCACCTGGGGGTGAACTGGCGATGACCGGCGTCGCCCCACCGCCCGTCCCCGCCTTGTACGAGACCGAGGTCGCCCACACCCGCGTCACCCCCCTCCACTACGCCCTGCGCCACCGCACCTACCTCTGGCTGGTCGACATCGACGACCTGCCCGTACTGCCCCGACCGCTGCGGCCCCTCGCCCGCTTCGACCCGCGCGACCACTTCGACGGCGACGCGCCCACGTTGCGCTCCGGCCTCGACGCGTACCTCGCCGCCCATGGCGTAAGGGACGCGGACGGCCAGGTCCTGATGCTCGCCCACGCGCGCGTCCTCGGACACGTCTTCAACCCGCTCACCCTGTACTGGTGCCGCGACCGCGTCGGCCGACTCGTCTGTGTCGTCGCGGAGGTGCACAACACCTACGGCGGGCGCCACTGCTATCTGATGCGCCCCGACGGGCGGGGCCGCGCCGAGGTCGCCAAGGAGTTCCACGTCTCGCCGTTCCTCGACGTCGAGGGCGCCTACCGCATGCGGCTGCCGCCTCCCGGCGACCGCCTCGACCTCACTGTCCAGCTCCGTCATCCGGACGGCTCCCGCCCTCTGACCGCCACGGTCCGCGGCGCCCGCCGGCCCGCTCGTGCCCGCATGCTGCTCGCGGCCGTGGTGCGGCATCCCTGGTCGACTCTCGGCGTATCGATCGGCATCCGCCGGCATGGGATCCGCCTCTACCTCAAGGGGCTTCCCGTCCGTCCGCGTCCGCGCACCGCCCCCTCCGTCCAGGAAGGCACCGCCCCGTGACCCTCTCCCTCCCTACGACCCCGCCCACCACCCGGGCGGGCGTCGTCGACGTGGACCCCGAGCGCTGGCCCGACGTCGCTCGGCTGCCCCGGGCCTCATCCGCGCGCACCGCGGTCGCGCGCCGTCTCGTCGAGCGGGCCTTCGCCCGGCTGCCCCTGCGGATGGCGAGCGCAGCCGACGCACCCCGCGTACCCCGGCCGCAGGACGGCACGGAGGCAGAGCCGACCCTGACGCTCCACGACCCCGACGCGTTCCACCGCCGGATCGGCGCCGACGGCCTGCTCGGCTTCGGCGAGTCGTACATGGCCGGCGAATGGGACGCCGACGACCTCGTCGGTGTCCTCACCGTGCTCGCCCGTCACGTCGACGACCTCGTTCCCGCACCACTGCGCCGACTGCGCGGAGCCTGGGTCCGGCGCAGGCCCGCTGCCGACCGCAACACCCCCGAGGGCGCGCGCCGGAACATCCACCGCCACTACGACCTCTCCAACGAGCTCTTCGCCCTCTTCCTCGACCCCGGCCTCACCTACTCGGCCGCTGTCTTCGACCCGCTGCCGAGAGCGGGATTCCCTCTCGGAGACGGGGAGCTCGCCACCGCCCAGCACCGCAAGATCGACCGGCTCCTCGATCTGGCCGGGGCGGGCCAGGGCACCGAACTCCTCGAGATCGGAACCGGCTGGGGCGAGCTCGCCATCCGGGCAGCCGCCCGCGGCGCCCGCGTCCGCACCCTGACCCTCTCCGAGGAGCAGCTCGGCCTCGCCCGCCGGCGCATCGCGGACGCCGGGGCCGCCGACCGGGTCAGCGTCGAACTCCTCGACTACCGCGCCGCCCGGGGACGTTACGACGCCGTCGTGAGCGTCGAGATGATCGAGGCCGTCGGCGCCGAATACTGGTCCGACTACTTCACCGCGCTCCGCCGCCTCCTCGCACCCGGCGGGCGCGTCGCGCTCCAGGCCATCACCATGCCGCACGAACGGATGCTCGCCACCGCCCGAACCCACACCTGGATCAGCAAGTACGTCTTCCCCGGCGGGCTGATCCCCTCCCCGGAGGCCATCACCCGAGAGAGCGCGATGGCCGGACTGCGCATCACCCACGACATCGGCTACGGCGACCACTACGCCGAGACCCTCCGCCAGTGGCGGGAACGCTTCCTCCGCCAGGAGGCCGCCGTCTCCGCGCTGGGTTTCGACCACGTCTTCCGGCGCATGTGGGAGTTCTACCTCGCGTACTCCGAGGCCGGATTCCGATCCGGCTACCTGGATGTCCGCCAACTCGGGCTCACGGCCGCCACCACGGAGGGAACCCCGTGAGCCCGGCCGAGGGGCCCGCAGGGGCCGGCCTGGAGGTGCGCTTGACCGAGCCGCTGCGCGAACGATGCGCCCGGACGATCGGCGCCTGGTACCGGACGCCGGAACAACCCTGGTCCGAGTTCGTCGCCGTCGTCGGCGAACCCACGGCCAGAGCAAGGCGTTTCCACCTCGTCGGCAGCGGTCTCGCCTTCGTTCACCACCGCATAAGAGCGGACAAGATCTTCACCGTGCGGACGGACGACCACAGCGAGGCGCCCCTGCGCATCACACCCACCAATTCGTACCGGGAGATGTCATGACCGCCGTCGACGCCGGTTCCCTCGGCGTCGTCCTGGCCGCCTCGGCGGGCACCGTGCTCGCCGCCATGCTGGTGACCTTCGTGATCGGCACGGTCAAGGGCATGCATCGCATCGTCGACGTCGCCTGGGGGCTCGCCTTCGTGGCCGTCGCCGTCGTCGCCTGGCTCCTCTCGGCCGGCCACGGCGACGACGGCCGCCGTACCCTCGTCGCGCTCGCCACCGCGGTATGGGGGCTGCGACTCGCGGCCCACATCGCCCGGCGCGGACGCGGCCACGGGGAGGACCCCCGGTACGCCAGGATGCTCGCCCGCGCCCGCGGCAACCGCACGCTCTACGCGCTGCGGACCGTCTACCTCCTCCAGGGCGCCCTCGTCTTGCTCGTCTCCCTACCCGTCCAGGTCGCGGTCCTGCTGCCCGAGCCGCTCGGGGCCACTACCTTCCTGGGCCTCGCCGTGTGGGCGACGGGCCTCACCTTCGAGGCGGTAGGGGACCATCAACTCGCCCGGTTCAAGGCCGATCCGGAGAACCGGGGCCACGTCATGGACCGCGGGCTGTGGAGCTGGTCCAGGCACCCCAACTACTTCGGCGACTTCCTCGTCTGGTGGGGTCTCTACCTGACGGCCTGTGCCACCTGGCAGACCGCCCTCCTCCTTGTCGTCTCCCCGCTCGTCATGAGCGCCCTGCTCATCTGGGGCAGCGGGAAACGCCTCCTGGAGGCCCACATGGCCGACCGCCCGGGGTACGCCGCCTACCGGGAGCGCACGAGCGGCTTCTTCCCCCGGCCTCCCCGTCCGGGGAACGCACGACGAACAGTCGACGACCGGATCTGACCGCGGGCGATGAGCCGTCCTCGTGCGATCACGGCCTGTCTCAGCCCGCGACGTGCCCGGCCTGCTCTCCGTAGAGCCGACGGATCACGTCGAGGGCCTCGCGCAGGCCGGTGGGACGGATCATGCCGTGAGCGGGCGTCCGGCCGAGCCAGCCAGGCCCCGCGAGCAGAACCAGGGGAGCAGTGCGGGCCCCCCTCACCCCGAAGGTCGTTCCCGCGACGTGCAGGGCCAGGGAGTGATCCGCGGTGGATCTGGCCTGCGACCAGAGGGCGACGGCGGCCGGACCGGACCGCCGCACCGCCGCGTCCAGGGCCTCCGCCGGCACCGCCGCGCCGAACATCCTGGTCGGCAGGCCTTGTTCGGCCAGTCCCGCCGTCAGTGCCTCCAGCGGCAGCGTGTGCTGCTCCGACGGGACGCAGGCCAGAACGACAGGAGCGGCCGAGGAGGCGGTCGGCGGGCCTGTGACGGCGGCCCGCCGCAATGCGGTGGAGACGTGCCACGACAACAGATGCTCCACCTCGACGTAACGGTCATCGGAGGATTCCCACTTGCGGCCCACCGCATGCAGCGTCGGGACCATCACCTCTTCCCACGCGGTGACCAGCCCGTACTGCGCCAGGACCTCCTGCAGCAGTCCCTCCATGGCCGGACCATCGAGTCGCACGGCGGCGCGGGCCAGCCCGCGGCACTCCTGCCGTACGTCCCCCAGCGGCAGTCCGCCGCCCGGGCCGGCACGGTTGGCTTTGCCCGTCGGTGCGCCGAGCGGTGGCGTCTTCCGTTCCACCGTCTCGACGGACTCGGCCAAGCGGACGACGGATGCCTCGGCGGCCGCCGCGCCTGCCCTTGGCCGTCGCTTGGCGGCACGTGCCGCCTCGGCGGGCGGGACGCCCGACGCTGTGAGGCGGCACATCTCTTCCAGCATCGCCACGTCCGCCGGGCTCCACCGCCGGTGCCGACCGTCCGCGCGCACGGCAGGGCCGATGCCGTACCGCTGATCCCAGGAACGCACCGTGGTCGGCGAGACCCCCAGACGCCGCGCCACCGCGCCCGTCGTGATCCCGTGTGTCGTTTCGGACATGCCATCCACCGTACGACGCAGAAACGATGCGAATCGGGTGGGGAGCCCGCCGAGCGGTGCGCTGTCAGGTGTGTCCTGCGATGGCAGCGGTCGGCAGGCGTACGGACACCTCGTCGGCCAGCTGCTCGAATGCCGGCCGCAAGAACGGCGCGGCCAGCTTTGCGAGCCCTTTGAACGTCAGCGAGGCCCGATACGTCAGCCGGGTGCTGTCCCCCTCATCGCCGAAGCGAAGGTCGTCGACCGCGGTCACCGTTCTGTTCTCCCCGACGAACACCAGCCGTGCGGGCTCGCGCACGTCGAGCCGGTACTCGAGTTCCGTCGTGCGGCCGCGGAAGAGTGACGTGTTGAGCCAGCGCGCACCCGCCCGCACCGGCCCGTCGTCCAGCCGTATGCAGGAGATCGTCCCAGGATCCCATTCCTCGGTGCGGGTGAAGTCCTCCAGATACGTCACGAGCGCGGGCAAGGGAAGGCGTACCACGAAACTGCGCTCCACACTGATCACCGCACGGTCCTCCGTCTCCCACACCACCGGCCTCCCGGCCGCACCTCAGACACTGATGCTTCCGGGCGTGGGCGAGGGCCGGATGCAGCATGCCGAGCCCGGCGAGACCTGGGCCGGCGTGGTCCGACGCCGCACGATGGGGAGCTCGTACGTCGCTCGAACGGGCTGTCTTCAGCCCGACTACGGGGCCGAGGGGTGCCGACCGTGTGCCCGCATACGGTCGCCGGCCGACTCACGGCGGTTCCTCACCTCGTCCTCGCTCCTGCTTCAGCAGGGCGGCCAGATCCTTGCGCCGATCGAGGCCGTGTACCGCCCCGGAGATACGGGCGTTGTGTTCGAGCAAGCCACGATGCGGGCGCAGAGAACTCCGGCAGCCGCCGTGAACGCCCCGCCGGTTGGGGGCGGTAGACGCCGTGGCCGTCCGCTGCGAGCAGGGCAGGGCCCAGTTGGTCGCAGACGAGCCAGTGCGTACTCGTCATACCGGTCTCGATCTGTTCGTGCCTGCGTAGCGGCTGCTGCATTCACTCCCATCACCTCGGCACGCGGGTGTACGTCGGATGCGTTCTCCCGACGCCCCGGCCGCGGCAAACCGGCCGTGAAGAAATGTGCCGCCGGCCCCATCCGAAGACGCGCTCGGCGCCGAATGCCTCTGTGAGAGGACAACCCATCCACGGCCGAAGACGGCTCGACGTCCGGCCGGCAGGAGGAGCACGTCATGAACACCACGCTCACCCGACGTCGTCTATCGGCCGCCCTGGCCGCCGCGGCCCTCTCGGTCTCGCTCGGAGCACTGGCGCCCCTGGCGTCGGCTCACGACGGCGGCAGCACCTTCGGTCCTGGCTGTGCTTCGGTGCCGAAGGAGGGCGCCGGTTCGTTCGACGGGATGGCCAAGGACCCGGTGGCGACGGCGGCGTCCAACAATCCTGCTCTGTCGACTCTGGTCACTGCCGTGCAGAAGGCCGGTCTGGTCGACACGCTGAACAACGCGAAGGACATCACGGTGTTCGCGCCGACGAACGACGCGTTCGCCAAGATCCCGAAGGCGGACCTCGACAAGGTCCTCGCCGACAAGGCCACCCTCACCAAGATCCTCACGTACCACGTGGTGGACGAACCAGTGGAGAAGGCCGACCTCGCGGACGGGTCCTTCAAGACTCTCCAGGGCGGCACGCTGACGACATCGGGGTCCGGGGATTCGTACAAGGTGTACGACACCGCCACCATCGTGTGCGGCGACGTGCAAACCGCCAATGCGACCGTGCACATCATCGACACGGTTCTGATGCCGAAGTGAGAACGGCGTCAGAGCGTGCCGCGCTCCCTGGAACCTCCCACGGCCGCAGCGAGTCCTTCAGCCTGCTCTGGCCTGATACCGCGGGGCCGTCCGGCTTGTTCTGTCCCGTGTGCTTGGTGGTGGGGTGATCGGGTGCAGTCCTCGGCCGGGGGTCCCGCACCGGAGAGTGCCCGGCAGGGAGCATGGCGGGCATGACCACTCAGCACCCCGCGGAGCGGGGCGGCGAAGGGCGCGACCGGTTCGCCGCCTTCTCCGAGCGGGCGTCGAACGTCACCAGTTCGCCGCTCTTCTATGTCCTGTGCGTGCTTCTGGTTCTCGGCATGGTCGCCATCCATCTGGCGCACCTGCCCGTCCCCTGGCTGATCTTTGCGGGGGATGTCATGACGGCCGTCAACCTGCTCCTGCTCACCCTGCTGAAGAACACCGAACGGCGTGACGCGCATGCCGTCCAGCGCAAGCTCGATGCCATCGCCGCGGCCATGCTGGAGCAGCGCGAGGGCACGAGCCACACAGCGGCCGACGAGCTACGGCGTGTCATCCGCGTGGAAGAGGAACAGTGACGGGGACAGCGGCCACGGCCGACCTTGACCTGGTTCTGTCATCAAACGTCACGTTCACAGCGCTGCAAGGGTGACGGCCCCCTGCCTGGCCCCGCCCGCCCCCGTAGCTTCCGGCCGAATCGTCCCCGCTCAGGCGGTGCGGACCACCCAGGGCCGTAGCCGTCGTCGGCCGGCAGGGGTGCGCCTTCCGCCCCGGCGGACCGGCTCCCTTTGACGATCGCCGCCGAGGCACGCGGGAAGTCCGGCGGACCGTCAACGGCGCCACGGGGGAGCGAACATGACCGCGCAGGTGAACGACGCACCGTCCGGCAGACGGACCAGGCGCACCCTGGCCACGACGGGGGCGGCCCTGGTCGCCCTTTGCTCACTCACCGCCGGGTGCCTCTTCTCCGGGGCCGAGGACATGGGCGTCGCCTGGGACACCACCGCGAGGACCGGGGTGACGGTTTCCTGGACCGGAGCGTCGGCCAGGAGGCCGTTCGCGCAGGTGCCAAACGCAGCGGCCGGCAGCAGCCACAGAGTGATGCGGCGAGCCAGTGCGTGTACGCGGTCGCGCCCAATGAGTTGACTCTCGTCGAGTATCCGGCGGCGCAGTTCGAGCGGTCCGCGCGTGGAGCCGTTGAGGATGCCGGTGAGCAGGACGACCAGGGCAACGGCGCCGTCGGCTCATCCTTCTTGTGACGAGATGCTGTAGAGGGCATTCGGGTGGAGTACCTCGTGTGCTGCAACTGCCCACTGTCCCCTTGCAGTCGTCTTCACCAGTTGCGTGACGACTGAGGAGGCATTCATGACTGGGCTTCAGGGTTTCACCATGGGCACCACTGTGCGGGGTTTGGACCCGTATCGCTTCCCCGCCGCGCTCGTCGACGACAAGCCCGCGGATACGTCGAGGGCTCGCGGCTTGATGGGACTTGGCGATTGCCTTCTGCCCCCGCCCGCGCCGCCGGGCGGCCTGTCCGCTTCCATCGATCCGGCCGACCGCCGTCGTCTGGAGCTGCATGCCGCTCTCACCACGGCTGGAATCGCACCCCTGCCGGGCGACCTCGATGCCATCGAGGCCCTATCCGCGCTGGACGACACCAAGCTGGGCGCACTCCTGCGATGGATCAACGCTGCCCGGTGACCTCTCACCGCCGCGGCTGTCAGGAGCGGACGCTTTTGGGCTGCCCGGGCTTGCTGCCTGGCCCATGAGGGTGGCAACGCCTGACAGTTCACAAGAACCGGCCGGTTGAATCCGCCACCTTCCGCCTCCCTGTCCGTGCCGCCTGCGGTCCGGGAGAGTCGGGCTCGTAGCGGCCTGATCAGGGATGAGGTAGCAATGACTTGCTCGTTGTGGTCGGCTCGGTGGCTGGCTTCGGCCTGTGACGACCCAGCCGGGTGTCTGCGTGAGTGGAGGACGAGCGAGCGGGGTGTAGTGCTCTTGCCTGCGGGGCGGCTCTGGGACGGGCTCGCGGTCCCGGAGATGCTGGGGCGCAGCCTGCTGAACGCCGTAGCACGCTCCGGCCATCCGGCGACCGGCCCGGTGCTTCGCAACAACAGGCGTCAGGAGTTGGTGCTTCTGGTGGCTCCAGGCAGTCCTCCAACGGGGCTGGATCGACCTGCCCGCTTTCTGACTTGCGGGACGTGGCTGGCCGTTCCCGACCCCGGCCGGAATGTGGCGGGGCTCTCCTGGCTGGTCCCACCCGACGGGAGGGGAACGCTGTTCTCCCCGAAGGACGTGTACCCCGCCCTCACGCCCCAGTGTCCGACGAAGTGAACGAAGCCATTCAAGAAGGAGGTGTCGCGCGATTTTACGGTTCAGGAAGTCTCTGCCCTCGCGCGTATCCAGGACTCGGCGGGCTGATCGAGCAGGCTGCCTTGCCGGGTTGTTGCAACGTCTGGTCTGGGGAGCGTGCCACGACGTCTACCGATTGAGGGGCCGACCACCTGAGGTTGCCGCCGACGAACGCTCGGGGGGAGACAGCCAGACGTGCTAGCAGCCGCTGGATCCGCCTTCACTCGGCTCCTTCGCCTCCCTTGCGAGCGAGCGTGATGGACATCGCCGTCTCGTCCTGGAGGAGCTGTTCACTTGCGCCTGGTTGTCCCGAGGCTAAGGCGCTGCTCGGGGGCGTTTGACGCACTTACAGCGCGCTACTTCCAGTAGGTTTCGATGCAGACGGCTGGCGTGCCCAGGGCGGCGGATGACTTGCCGTTCCGGGTTTCGGCCGTGCCGGAGAGGGAGGGTGTCTCATCGGCGGTCGTTCACCAAGGGATGGATTCCTCGTGCTTGCCGTTGGGCGGGGAGGTGGGGGAGTGCCAGGGCTCGTCCTCGCGCTGCCGGGGCCACGGCCCCGGCTTGGGGATACGGAGTTCGAGCAGGCGGGCGAGACGGATGCGCTCGCTGGGGGTGGCCCAGGCCTGGTGGGTGTCGAGGAGTTCGACGGTGGCGGTGTCGAACGCGGCGCCGGTCTGCCGGGTGCGGGTGATGGCGCTGAGGTAGAAGTCCAGATTCGCGTTGCCCGGCGTGCTGGTGGGGTCGGTTGCGGTGCCGCCGTCCGGGGTGATCCCGAGCTGGAGGGCGGCGAGGCTGGGCAGAGGGGTGGCCGCGCCGGGCAGCACGTTGCCGGTCGAGTACGTCAGTCGCTGTCGGCCACGGGCGTCGCGTGTGTTCAACAGCGCCATCAGTCTCGTGTTCAGCCTGCGGGCGAGTTCCGTGCGGCTGGTGGCCAGCCGCGGCAGTTGGAGGAGCAACTTCCCGTAGTAGGCGGTGTTCAGGGCCTCATTGATGGCTTCCTCGTTTCCGTTGTTCGGGTCCGCACGGTGGAGGGTCTCGTGCGAGAAGACGTCCCCGAGCAGCCGGAAGTCCTCGTAGCGGTAGGGCTGGTTGAACACGATGAAGGGCCGCGGATCGGTGGCGGGCCCAAGCAGGACCATGGCAATCGCTTCCGGACGCGGTGTGATGCCGAAGATGACGCGCGAGTAGATGCCGTCGCGGATCGCTTGGATGCTGGCCGCGCCGGGGCTGCCTGCGAGGGAGGCGAGGGCGGCGCGCAGGTTCGGATCGGGCACGATGGCGGCGATCTGCTGGCTGTGGAAGACGGCAAGCCCGTCTTCCACCGCACGGCGGCCGCGTGGCTTGAGGGTGGTCTTGAGCTGCTTGACCAGTTCCTCGGCGGTGATCGCGCGGGGTGGTGCGGGCTGCATCGGTGGCGCATCGGGATAGGCTCCCGTGCTCAGCAGGCTCAGATCGGTGGGTGGGAACGGCGGCTGGGCCAGCTGCCGCAGGGCCACGCTGTCAGAGGGCTTGTGCTCTCCTTGGCCCTGGGAGTTGGAGGACGTGTCTCGAGGTGCCACCACGGGGGCTTCGGCGACAGCCGCGCACGGTGTGGCCAGGACGACGGCGGCAGTCATGGCGAGGGCGGCAGCGCGGCGACGCGCGGAGAGTGCGACCATGCCCCACTGCTATCCGACCGCCGCACCCCGGCCGCGCCACCCCGCCGTGGGGTACCGGCCATTTCACCCGCATGACGGCTGTGTGGTCGATTCGCTCGGCGCCTTCGACGCCGGCATCAACCGAGCCGTGCTGTGACCGGCGAACACCGCACGCCGCCGACCAAGGAGTGCTCCCGGTTCCCAGGCGTCGGCACGCACAGGTCGGGCGGTGCCGGTCTACCACATGCCAGGCACGGCGGCCCGCTGTGTACGGGCCGCTGGGGCGGTAGTGCCAAACCCGCTCGTGTACGGAACCCGGGAAGGAGACTGCGCGCCCTGCGGTGGGTGCGGATGAGCCCCCGGCCTGAGGCTCTGCTCGCCGGGCGTCAGTAGCGAGGCTACGTCCGCTTCGGACGCGGCCACCTCGCCGGCGCCTCCGAAGAAGTCCCTGACGCCGTCGCATCTGCGACAGCGGTGGACTCAGGTCGGGGCATCGATACCGATACCCCAACCCTCCAGCGGCTCCTGGGGTCGCAGCCGCTGAGCTGCGACGTCGGGCTTGCTCAGGTGGGAGATGCGCAGCTCAAGCAGCCGCGCGAGCCGGACGCGCTCCCGCGGAGTCGCCCAGGCTTGACGGCGGTTCAGAAGTTCGACGGTGGTGGTGTCGAATGCGGCCCCGGTCTGGCGGGTGCGGGTGATGGAGTTGAGGAAGGAGTCCAGGTTCGCATTGCCCGGGGTGCTGGTGGGATCCGTCCCGGTGCCGCCGTCGGGAGTGATGCCGAGGAACGCGGCCCCGAAACTCGGGAGGGGATTCGCCGCACCAGGCAGGACGTTCCCGGTGGACTGGGTCAGCCTCTGCCGGCCGCGCGCGTCGCGCGTGTTCAACAACGCCATCAGCGCAGTGTTGATCCTTCGCGACAGCTCAGTGCGGCCGGTTGCCACGTGCGGCTCCTTGAGGAGCAGCTGCCCGTAGTAAGCGGTCTGTAGCGCCGTATTAGTCAGCTCTTCGTTGTCGTTGACCTGCGGGTCCTGATGCAGCGTCTCATGTGCGAAGACGACTCCGAGCAGCCGGAAGTCCTCGTAGCGGAAGCGCTGGTGGTACACGATCTCCGGGCCGTTCGGGCCGATGACGACTTGCGCGGTGGCGGCCGGGTTCGGGGGTGTGCCGAAGTAGACATGGTGGAAGACGCCGCTGCGGATGGCTTGGACGCTTGCCTGAGCGGGGCTGCCGGCCAGAGAAGCGAGGGCCGCGCGGAGATTCAGATCCGGCACCACAGTGGCGATCTGCGCACTATGGAAGACAGCGAGCCCCTCGTCCACCGCACGGTGGCCGCGGGGCTTGAGGGTCTTCTTGAGCTGCTCGACCAGTCCCTCGGCGGTGGTCTCGCGAGGAGGCGCGGGCTGCATCGGCGGCCCTTGCGGGTAGGACTGCGTATTCAGCAGGCTGAGGTCCGTGGGCGGGAACGGCGGCTGGGCCAGCTGCCGCAGCGCCTCACGGCTCGGATCTCCGACTTCCGCATGAGCGCCGGCGGCGCCTTGGTCGGCTGTTACGGGCGTGGCTGCCGCCACAGGCGAGGGCAGCAACGTCGCGGCGGTCAGCGCCAAGGCGGCAACGCGCCGACGTGAGCGGAGTGTGGTCATGCCATATGACTATCCGGTGGCAGGTGGCGACCGGGAGTCCCGCGCCGAAGCGTGACCGGGCATTCACCTAGCCGGCCGCAACCGCCCCGGACCACGGCGCCGGACGAGCCACGGACCCGGCGGTTCGGACCCGGTATTCCCAACTTGAAGATCACCATTCTCCTGCCCGACCGCTGAGCACCGGCACTGTCGCCGCCCTGGCCTCCGATCGGTGTCCGGCCGCGTCGGGCTCGCCCTGGACGAAGGCTCTCCACATGGGCCCCGAGGGCGCTCTCTTCGCACGGGAACCGGCGTCGCTCGGAGCGATGGCCTGCCTGGCCGAGTGGGGCCGAAGAGCGGCTCGTAGGGTGGGAGCATGCCTAGAACTTCTCCCGAGGCCGCCCTCCAGGCCCTTCTTGCCGGAAACAGCCGATTCGTGGCCGGTACGCCCGAGCACCCCAATCAGGACGCCGCCCGTCGGGCAGAGCTGACCCCGGGGCAGGAGCCTTTCGCTGTCGTCTTGGGGTGCTCGGACTCCCGGCTGGCCGCAGAGATCATCTTCGATCAGGGGCTCGGTGACCTGTTCGTCGTACGGACGGCGGGACACGTACTCGGCTCGGAGGTGCTGGGCAGTGTCGAGTACGCCACCACCGTGCTCGGCAGCCGTCTGGTGGTCGTCCTCGGGCACGACTCATGCGGCGCCGTCGCGGCGGCTCGGGTAGCAGTGGAGGACGGATTCGCGGCGGACGGCTTCGTCCGTGACGTGGTCGAGCGCGTCACTCCAAGCGTGCTGGCCGCTCGGGCCGCGGGTCTGACCGAGGACAGCGACATCATCGACGAGCACATACGACACACAGTGGGCCTGCTTCTGGAACGGTCCCGTGTCCTGTCGCAGCAGGTGGAAGCGGGGGAGGTCGCCGTCGTGGGACTGGGCTACCAGCTCGCCGGGGGAAGCGTCCGGCTCGTGACGTCCCATGGGGCTGCTTCCAGCGGCTCGAGGTCGGCTGCGGAGCCGGGCTGACCGTATGGCGACGCGATACGACCGTGCCGAGCCGTCAGCCCGTGCGGCCGGGCTCGAGGAAGCGGTCTCCGCACTACGGCAAGGACGTCTCGTCGTGCCGCCCACGGACACCGTCTACGGTGTGGCTGCCGACGCTTTCGACCGGCAGGCCGTCGCCGGTTTGCTGGCCGCCAAAGGACGGGTCCCCAGAAACCATCGCCTGTCCTCGTCGAATCAGCGGACGCGCTGAGCGGGCTCACGGAGAGCTCTCGACAGCGCCGCGCGAACTGATCGACGCGTTCTGGCCGGGCGGTCTGACTCTGGTGATGCGCCACCTGCCGTCGCTCACGTGGGATCTCGGCGAAACCCGGGGCACAGTGGCGGTCAGGATGCCCGACCATCCGCTCGCCCCTGAACTGCTGGCCAAGACCGGCCCGCTGGCGGTCTCCAGCGCGAACCTCACCGACTGCCCCTCGCCACAGGACTGTGGCACCGCCGACCCGATGCGGGGCGATTCCGTGTCGGTGTACCTCGACGGCGGCCCGACCGCCGGCCCTTTCTCCCCGTCGATCGTCGACGTCACCGGCGCGGCGCCCGTCCTCGTACGGGAAGGAGTCCTGTCTGCAGAGCGATTGAGAAGGGCGGTGCCAGGGCTGACCACGCCCAGACGAGTGCTCCCCGCCAAGCCTTGGCCCGCCAAGCGATGCTTGCGGATCTGCCGCAGATGCCGCCCACCCTGCTCTTCGGCCTGCGAGCGGGCCGGGCTCCTGGCCCGCCCGCGGCCGCGCATCGTGCTGGGCCGGGCGGTCGTGGCCCGGGCAACTGTCGTGAGCGCCTCCCTGCATGTGACCGTCGCCGCGGCATGCCCGCTCTTCCTGGATGTGACACGTCGTCGTTTCCCCTGGTGACGCCGTGTACAGGAGGGTAACGTCTGCGTCAGCTGTCGTGGTTCGGAGTTTCCAATGCCCACGCCAAAGGTGTGGGCGCTTTGCTGTGCTGTGCCGCAGGGACCAGGGCGATCACCTCCGCCTTCCATATGCGTGGGAGGCATACATCGACTGGAAGGCATGACCATGGCTACGGGAACTGTGAAGTGGTTCAACTCGGAGAAGGGCTTCGGGTTCATCGCGCAGGACGGCGGCGGCCCGGACGTCTTCGCCCACTACTCTGCGATCAACTCCTCGGGCTTCCGTGAGCTCCAAGAGGGCCAGACCGTCACGTTCGACATCACCCAGGGACAGAAGGGCCCGCAGGCGGAGAACATCAACCCTGCCTGACCCTCTGGATCCGGCCTGCGCCGACGCAACGCGGGCCGGCAAGCAGACCCGTCATTCGCGTCGAGGGCAGACCGGCCCACGCCGTGTGGCCCTCGACGCGTGATGGGTGGTCAGCGCCTGTTCTGAACGGCCGAGTCCGTGACTTGTTTGAAAGCCATGTTGCGGGCCGGCGGGCCGCAAGGGTGAATGCCGGTCGCGGTGCGGCGTGGCATTCCGGGGCGCCGACTACCGCTGGATAGGCACGCTGCATGACTGCACTCCTCCCGTGTCGGCACGCCGCTGCCCTGGCCCTGGCGCTGGCCGCCGCGACGCTGATGCCTCTCCCTCTGGCAGCGGCCACGCCTGCATCAGCCGGCCGCGGTGTCGTCGGCACTCATGCGGAAGTCAACGATCCGCACGGGGCGCTGCGGCTGCTGGCCCAGCCGCCCTTCCCTCCCACCGATCTCGGACTGCTCAGTACCGTGACGTATCCCGCTGGGCCTCTCATGGAGCCGGCGCCGTCCCGGAAGATCAGCGCTGAGCAGCTGGTCAAGCAGCTCAAGACCACGCTCAAGCCGCGAGGTCACCGTGCGGTCGAGGAAGGACTCACTGTCTTTCGTAGTTCGCAGATCGCGGCCGTGGTGCCGGATCTCAATCTGCGCGCTGCCCTCGCCTCCCTGGCCGGCAGCCCCGCCCAGGCCGGCATCCGCACCATCCGGAACGGCCTCTATCACCGCGTTCACTTCGTGACGCTGCCCGACCCGAACGCGATCGCTCAAGTCGTGCCCACTCCGAACGGCCCAGAGATCGTAGTCAACCAGCGCTACCGCTATGAGGACTTCCGAATTCTCGGAACGACTCTGTCGCACGAGACCCTGCACCAGGATCCGCTGCTCAACGCGAATGAAGAACTCATCAATTCGACGCTGGACCGCGCCTACTACGGGCAGCTGCTCCTCGAACAGCCACGGTTGGCCACCCTCCGCACCGAGCTGTCCCGGAGGAACAACACGGTGCTGATGGCGCTGCTGAACACGCGGGATGCTCGCGGCCAACAACGGTTGACCCACTCCACCGGAAACGTGCTTCCTGGTGCGGTAAACCCACTGCCCAGCTTCGGCGCCGCCTTCCTCGGAACCACCCCTGACGGAGGAACCGGGACCGATCCGACCAGCAGTCCTGGCAACGCGACCCTGGACTCCTTCCTGAGCGCCATCACTCGCACCCGCCAGACCGGGGCCGCGTTCAACACGGCAACCGTCGACCTCCTTGACCGCCGTCAGGCCTGGGCAACCCCCAGCGAACGCCTCCGGCTCGCACGGCTGCTCAAACTGCGCATCCCCCACCCGGACACGCCCCATGTCACGGCCTCACGCCTACGGCCTGACGGCAGCTGAACGCCGGGGCGACCGGGAATCGAAGACGGCGGGCAAGCTAGCCCCGGCAGGGGCGGCCAAGGCAATTGATCTGATCGTCGAGTGGGCGAACCAGGCCCAGGCTGTGCCCTTGCGGGAGATAGTCTCGGTGGCGCCCTTCCGTAAGAGCTCTTTGCGAATCACCACCCGGGACGGCAAGCATCGTGACTTCACGATCGCAGCCACGATCTGGTCACCCATCTGGTCACGAAGCAACGCCCCGCACCGCGACGAGATGCTGGCTGCGATCCGCCAGACGGTGCCCAGCGCCTGAGAGGTTGTCTCACGTGGCAAGCTTCGCGGGCTTCTTGTAGCAGGTCAGGGCGGCGGCCAGGCCGAGGAAGGCGAGGCAGTGCGAGCCCTTTCCTCGTGCATGTTCGCGCCGGACACGGCGACGGCGAGCGCGATGCCCTGGGCATCGGACAACGCGTGCAGCTTGTGCCCTTCTTGCCGCGATCGACCGGGTTCGGCCCGGTCAGCGATCCCCCTTTTGGCGCGAACGGAGGCCGCGTCGACGATCGCCGAGGTCCAGTCCACCTCGCCCCGGGCCTCGAGTTCGTCCAGCACCGCCCGGTGCAGCCGACTCCACAGGCCGGCCTCGGTCCGTACCGTGAAGCGGCGCTGCGCGGTGGCGGGCGACGTGCCGAACGTCGGCGGCAGATGCCGCCAGGCACAGCCGCTGGTCAGCGCGTACACCATTGCCGTGAACACGGCCCGCTCGTCACACGGAGCGGTCCCACCACCTTGCGGACGAGTAGCGAACGACGGCAGCAACGGGGCGGCCAGCTCCCAGAGTTCATCGGGAGCCAGACGCTTCGACAGATCAGCACCCACGACCGGCAGCATGCCGCACGAACATCAAGTCACGTGAGACAACCTCTAAGCCTTGATTGGTGCGGCCGACCTGGCAGCCTGCTCGATCTTCGCGCAGTAGGCAGCACGGGCTTCCTCGTTGATCTGCTGCTCGTGTTCGGGGCGCACCCCGGTCCGGCCGTCGAGGCCCTCGCGCAGGATATCGGCATGCCCGGCATGTCGGTTGGACTCGCCGAGGACATGGACCATGATGGCGAACAGGTTCGTGTTGGTATAAGGCTCCGGCCACCACGGCACGTGGCCGCGGGCGTCGAGGGGAAGCGCGTTGATCGTCGCGTCCGAGTGCTCCCACGTGCGCCGGTAGAAATCGATGATCTGATCGCGGGTCTCGTCCTCGGTCGCCCACAGATCGCTGCCGTCGGAGTCCTGCCACCGGGGCAGCGGTTCCGGGGAAGGGCGGTCGAAGACCTCGCCGAAGTACCTGGCCTCGACGGTGGCCACGTGTTTGACCAGGCCGAGGAGGTTGGTCCCGGTCGCTGTCAAAGGTCGGCGGGCGTCGTACTCGGACAAGCCGTCGAGTTTCCAGAGCAGCGCCTTGCGGTCCCGCCGCAGTCTCCCGTGCAGGTTGTCTTTCGCGAACTCATCGATCATGCGGCATGAGCCTGCCATGGGCTGCTTGTGGTCTCAAGATCCCGTACGTGGTCCGCAACGACCGGCAGAGCCGAAGCCTGGCCATGGCCGCCGCCCATCTGCTACAAGAAGCTCGCGAAACTTGCCACATGAGACAACCTCTAAGTCATTGTCCGGGCGACCAAGCGGTCAGGGCGTTCAGCAGCTGCATGCCCAGACCAGTGCCCCGTGCGCGAGGCGGAAGCCCGTCGGCCCCTCGGGCCCCGCACACCAGTCACCGGTGTGTCGCTCGTCCAGACCGTCGCCCGCTCGAGGAACGTCTCGCAGTCCAACACCAGCGCGGCACGGCGAATCCCGGCGGCACCCTGACTCTGCCGTGCCGTTGTCAGAGCCGAGATCGTCACCCCGCGCCTCCGCGTGGCAGGGAAGGGACACGTAGCGCCAGCACCGGATCTTCCCAGCTCGCCGCAAGCACAACGGAGCGGACTACGGAGAAGGGCAGCACCCCTTGCCAGCCCAGCAGCCGCACTCCGGTCATGCCGGAGCCGGTCCGGACGGACAGCCCGGGAACGGCAGTCTCACACCATTTCTCACCGTCGAATGTCACGCCTCATCATGGCGGCAGCACGTGCCGGCTACTGCGCGGACACGTGCGGTTGGCGCGGCAGGCCGTGCGGATCGCGGAGCGGTGGCCGGTACCGGGAGGGGCTACGTCTGATGAGCGGCATACCCGTCACCCGGACGGGTTCATGTGGCGGCGGCCTCGCAAGCGTCAGGTGCGTTCGCGACCTAGATCCGGGCTCATTGCACCGCTCGGGTGCACGTGCCCCGTCCGTCGCCGTGCAACGGGTGCGGCATACGCGAACCACGTCGGAGGGCAAGTGGCCATGGCGCGTCGCCCTAACATCCTGTTGATCGTCACGGACGAGGAGCGGGCGGTGATCCCGCGCCCCGACGGTTTCTCGCTGCCGGCACAACCCGGTACAGCAAGGTCTCGACCGTGCCGTGACCGAAGCACGTGGCACCGGTCGCGGCGAAGTGCAGCAGCCCGGCCAGAGAGAAGATGTCGGAGGACGGGCCGACCGTACTGCCGGTGATCTGCCCGGTAGACATGAAAGCCAGGGGTGCCGATCACATGAGCACCTGTCAGGGTGGTGGCAGCAGTCGCCGGCGCGATGGCTTTGGCGATGCCGAAATCGATCAGACGGGGTCCGTCATCAGCCATGCGGGCGTTGCCGGGCTTCACGTCGCGGTGCACAAGACCAGCCTGGTGCACCGCCCCGAGCGCCTCGGCGAGCTGCGCCCCTCACCTGCGCAGGCCTTCGATCCCCAGAGGCCCGTCACGGTCCACCAGGCGCGCCAGGTCCGGTGCGTCGATGTACAGGCTGGTCACCCACGGCCGTTGCGCGTCAGGATCCGCATCGACCACGGGGGCCGTCCAGATCGCGGAACCGCTCGGGCGGCCGACACCTCACGACGGTAGCGCTCATGAAAGGCGGGGTCGGCAGCGACTTCCGCCCTGACCAGCTTCACCGCTACTCTCAGGCCGCTGCGGGAGCGCGCCAGGAACACTTCCCCCATGCCGCCCTCGCCCAGGCGGTCGAGCACTCGTAGCCGCCCACCGCGTGTGGATCACCGGTCCGCAGTCCCACGTCAAGTCCCCCTCACCACACGATCTGCTCGGCCACATCCTGCACCCCGCTCGTCGTCGGAAACAGGGGCCCGGCAGGCCACGGCCGCATCGCGGACCAGAAGGCGGCTCCGCTAGCAGGCCTACTTCGTCGGCCACGAGGACGTGCGGCTGCGGAAGGTCTGGAGCTTGCGGCTGAGGCGGCGACGCAGTCCGGCGGCGTTGAGCCGGCGGACTGCGTCGGCCGTGAGGTGAAGGAGAAGGCGAAGCCGGCCCAGCACACCGCCAGAACACGCGCCCCACCGCCTGACGACGCGATGCGCCAGGCGATGGTGCTCCTGCCGTCCGACTCAACCAGTTGAACCCCAGCTGCCGCAGGCGGGTCAGGCACGATCCCCGTCAGGTGCCACGGCGAGAAGACCGAGTACCGGCACAACGCCACGGGCGGCCCGAGCGCAACAGGGGAGTGCACAAGAACTGCTTCAACTGACGTACGGATTGCCGTGTGAGGGAAGCTGTTCGCCCGGCGGTAGTGTCGCAGCCGCCCGGTCCCGTCGGTCACCCGCGTGACCCGTTTGGCGGGGACTGGAATGCGTCGGCGGCGTACGCACTGCTCCCGTAGTGCCAGTACCCGTGGCGGGCCGGGAGCTCGAAGGCCTCCTGGGTCAGGAGTAGACGGACGTCCAGTCGCTGCTCTGCGAGGTGGGAACCCACGCGTTCGTCTCTCCGTAATACGTGGCGAAGGAGCAGGAGCTGTTCTTGTAGAAGGTGACGGTGACCTCCCCCTTCCACCACCAGCCGCCGACCCAGGTGTCCTTGCCCGGGGTGCCGAAGCATCCCGATGCCACATCGCCGTTCTGGTTGAATCCCTGGATACGGATGGAGTAGACGACGCTGCTGCTGTCGTGGAAGTGGATCTGCTGTCCGTTCGACGCAGCGAACGACTGACCCGCGGAGCCCAAGACTCCGGCGAAGGCCAGGGCGGCGGCCCCGGCAGTGGTGGCGACCTTCTTGTACACGTTCATATCCCCGTGACTCCGTTCACGCTGGGGCGGTATCTCCAGCGGTGAACTTAGGCCCGAGCAGCGCGCGGTGGTGTGCGTGACGTGCAGGGTTTCTGTGCTCTGCGTGCCGTGTGGCGACCAAGGAGGACGCACGATGTTCGGTAGGGGTGATCCCGTAGGCCTCGCGGAACGCCCGGCTGAACCCGGTGGCGCTGGAGAAGCCCCAGCGCGCCGCGATCGATTGAACGGTCTGACCGCACAGTTCCCCGCATGCGAGGTCGGCATGGGCACGCTCAAGCCGGCTCTGGCGGATACGTGCCGAGATGGTCAGCGGCTGGTCGCCGAAGAGTGTGTAGAGCCGCCGTAGGGACATGTTGTGCCGATCGGCGATGACCTGAGGAGTCAGGCCCGGATCGCCGAGATTGTTCTCGATGAAGCGATGGATGCGCTGCACTGCCTCCTGCGCACGGGCCTCCGCGGGCGCCTCACCAAGGTCACCGAGCTGCTGCGCGAGAAACGCGGTGGCCAGGTCGAGGGCCACTGACCCCATCCCTCGCAGCTCCTCCGGGCGACAGCGCGGGCCGCGCGTGAGCAGCGACTTCAGGAAGTCGGCGAAGATCGCCCCAGACCCCACGTCTGCGGCCAAGTCCCGTGCGAGGAGGCGGTCCACACGGTCTGAGCTCAGTGCCAGGGCCTGACGGGGAATCTGCAGGACCACCGTTTCCATCTGACCGCCTATGCATGCCCCCTCACTCGGTCGCGACGTGTCCGTGAGCACGAGTCCCCCCGCGACCACCGAATCATTGCCCCGCTGGGAGATTCTGACGGCACCTTGTGTGACGAGCGCCAGCTGCAAGTGCTCGGGATCGCCACGCCGGACATGAGCCAAGGTGCGGCGCGAGAGCACGGGTGAGCAGGCCAAGGCGGACAGCCGCACCACGCCGAGATCCAGGTCCGTGATGCTCGCCCGGAAGTCGGCCGCATGCTGGGTGCTGAGCATGACGGGCATGACGTCGGTGGACACCGTCTCGCAGAACCAGTCGAACCTGTCCTCACGCGCCCCGACAGCCTCCGACGCAACCAGCAACCCCATACGATCCCCCACGCCTCGACATGACGGCGATCGAGCCCCACCCCGGTTGTCGCACGGCCGTGCTTCACCCCCGCCGCCACGCGATCGATTATCAGGCATGTGCATTCGGACGCCCGCTCGGGTCGTTGTGGCGTACGTCGACGAGCCGGCGGGCGCAGCGGAGCGGGTGAGATCGGCTGGTGGCCTCTCCCTCGGCTCCACCAACGTCTGCGCCCACCAGAATGCAGCCGGCCCGCACCGAACCCCCTCCGGCACCCACCCGAAGGGGGCCGACAGGCGATGCGGGCACCCCGGCTCGGACCCGGGCGGCCATGTGCTCGGCTCGGCCAGGTCATCAGCGACGAAGGCACGGCTCGAAGACGATCCGCACGTGCTGCGGCACCGGAACGTCCCGCACACCACCCGGAGGGCCGACCAGGCCGGCAACCGGACCCGACGAGGCACCTGGGGCGGCCACCCGCCAACCTTCAACCGCGACGTCAATAGGCGCCGCAACGTCGTGGAACGGTGCTTCAACCGCTCGAAGCAAAGGCGCGGAGTTGCCACCCGCCACGCCAAGACCGCCGAGTCCTACCAAGCAGCCGTCACCTCGCCTCACTCCTGAAGTGGGCGTGACACCGGCCGGTCGGAAACCCGGTGCGCACCGCAGTGCCGTTGTGTGTGATCGGGGTATGGCGATTACGTTGGACAAGCCGGGAGCCGACGGGCTGAGCGAGGTTGTGGGCGTGCTGTGGGAGTGGCAGTACGACGGGGCGCCGATGCAACTGCACCCGGGGGACCTGGGCTGGTTCTGGCCTCTGCGTCACCGATCTCGCGAACGCGGCACTCGTTCTGCCACCCGGACAGCTTGGCGGCCCGATGCCGCTGCGGCATCAGGTTCAGGAAGAGTTGTCGGAGTCGGCCACGAGCGTCTTGCCTGCGACTCCTGACCGGGCTACGCCGTCGACTGCCACACAGATGCCGAAGACACGATCATGGCGGGTCCAGCCGTTGACGCGGCCACGGTTGTTGCTGATCTGCACCCGCTTCCTGGCGGGGTCCACGGACGACACCAAGTGCAGGTAGACCGTCCCGGCGACACGGGCGAGGACGATGTCCCCGACCTCCAACTTCGAGGGGTCGACCGGAGCGACGACCACCTGCTGCCGACTGCGTATCAGCGGGACCATCGAGGAGCCGCTGGGCCGAAACGCCACGGTGGCCCCGCCGGCAACCCTGCCTGCCACTGCATTCAATGCACCCATCCGAGGATCGTGGCAGATTCCCCAACATCACCCCACCGATTTACTACTCCGCGCTCCGCCGGCGAGGCGAACGTCGCCTGATGCGGCACCAAGCCATGTCGCCAAAGGACTGCAGACCCAGGTCGGGGTTGCACATTGTGGAGGACGGGGTGGCCTGGTGAGCGAGACTCACGTGCCGGTGCTGTTAGGCCTGGATGGTGATTCACCGATGTCGAACGTACCGACGCGGTCGATGCCGAGAGCGCGGCTCTCTTGCTGGCCACGATGCTCCGGCTGCACAGGGAGCTGGACGACTTCACCACTCAGCTCTACATCGCCTACGACTTCGGGGGTATGAGCCCGGGTTGGTGCCTGCCGTCTTCATCTCGCCGGTGCGATGCTGCGCTTTCGCCCGGCTCCCAGGTATTGCGGCCAGCGATGCCGAGACGAGCTGCCCCCGGTCGGAGGCGAGCCCGACCACCGATCGATCGAGGCGGAGAACATCCGAGGAAGTTCCGACTGTGCTGCTTCCCGCCCGCGTTGCCCCCGGCCTATCGGGCCTGGCGTCTGCCCGCCCTCCCCCTTAGGCTGCGTGATCCACATCGTTCGGGGGATCATGAATTTCACGCGTTATCGCAGACCGTCGGCCTTCCTGCTTCTGGCGGTGGCGGTCGTCCTCGGCGCCGCTGGCTTGGCTGGGCTCGAGTCGGGAGGCCAGGGCGCCCTGGTCCTGTTGCTCGGGCTCCGCGAGTACGTCCTTCTGCTGGGGTGGCTCGCCCTGGCCGCGCTGACCGGGGCGGTCCTGTTGGGGCTGGCGAAGTCTTTGCTGCGTGTGCCCCTGGTCACCATGCTGCTCGTCGTCGGCGTCCCGACGTTGCTTTTCGGCGGCTGGGTCTCCGCGGTGTTCGGTGGCTCGGACGAGGAGGTGAAGACCGAGGCTGCTCCCGGCCGCGGTGACCGCCGGCTGGTCGTGGTGGCGCGGCACGGCTTCCTCGACCCCGTTCGGTGCGTCTACGTCCACCAAGGGAGCCGGCCGCTGGAACGCCGCTGGAGTGTCGGCTGCTTCAACGGCGACGACGAAGACAACGAACTCCGCGAGACCGTGTGGACGGCTGCTGACCGGATCCGCATGACCACCGAGGGAGGCGCGGTCCACGAAGTGACCGTCGCCCCAGGCGGTCGGCCCGACCGTGTTGTTTCCGTCGGCTAGTGAACTGAGCGGGAACCTCCTCGGATGTTCTCCGCCGCGAACGACCGGTGGTCGGACCCCCTTCCGACCGGGGTGCGGCTCGTCTCGGCATCGCCGTCCCCGAAGACGTCAGCGTGGCCGACTCTCGGCCCTCGTCGGCGCCGTCGCCCAGCGCGACATCCAAGCTGGCAAGGCCTCGTCTACCAGACAGCTGACCGCATCCGCACCTAGCGCGTCTGACCGACGCGAAGCCGAAACACGGGCCCTCGCGCACTTGCCGAATCCGGCGCCGTCGACCTACTCCGCGGACGTACTGGATTGGCGCGGAGCGCCGCCGCTCTACTCGTAGATGGTGGCTGCGTGGAGGGCTCGGGCCATGAAGGTCCAGTCTCCGCCGCGTGGGATCTGCTCTCCCGTATCTCGGTATGCACCGGGGGAGTCGTGCACCCATGCAGCAAGCGCTTCAAGGAAGTTGTCCAGGTGTTGTTCTCCCACTCGTGGCCGTGAGCACGGAACTCTTTGTGCAGGTCACACAGGAAGGCGACCAGCTCATCGCGGCTGCGCGGTTGGAGGGACATGGGCGACAACGTACCCAGTGTGATCGTGCAGGATCCAGCCCGATCACAACATCAGCGGCAGAGCCCGTTCATCGAGTCTGTCGCTGATCTATGACCCGCCTGCGGGCGATCGTGAGGTCTGCGGAGTCGCGGCGGCGGCCGGGTGCGGATTAAGGGGCCGGCGAG
>NZ_JBHWBS010000068.1:25937-41411 GCF_042735655.1 Streptomyces sp. NPDC059567
TCTGGGCGTGTTGTTGTGTTGTGTGTTGGTTGCCCCCGGTGGGTGTGGTTGGGGTGGTGGGGGGGGTGGCGTGGTGTGGTTGTTGGGGGTGCCGCCCCCCCCCCCCCGACCCTGTAAGTTGGTGATCTCCGGCTGGCGCAAGCCCCGGAGTCCCTGAAGGCGTACGCCCGTGACGAACCTCGATCAGCCCCGCGCACGACTTCGCCTCGATGCCGCCCTGGACGGCATGGCCGTCACCTTCCGCGGGATGACCGCCCACCCCGACGAGTCCAACTGCGAATGTCACTGGGGCAGCGCGGAAGAACTCGCGCAGCTGAAGGTGCCGGACGCGGAGCTGGACCTCGATCTCCTGCGGCGCACATGGCAGGCCATCGACTGGAGCGATCACGCATCCGTGCTGCGGCGGATCCTGCCCCAGCTCGCCTCGGCCCTCGTCAGCGGCCTCGTCGAGCCCGTCTTCGGCCTGGAGGATGTCGGGCGTTCTTTCGCTGTCGGCCACTGGCAGCAGTGGCCTGCCGAGCAGGCCGCCGCAGTGGAGGAGTTCCTGCAGGCCTGGTGGGCGCACACGCTCACCGATCAGGATCCCGCCGTGCCTGCGTGTGACCTCCTCGTCCTGATGGCCGAGGCGACGGGCACGCTGAGACCGTGGCTCAGTACCTGGGAAGCGCTCAGAGACCCCGTTGCCGACCGACACCTGGCTGAAGCGGCAGCGCACTGGGAGTACGACCTGCTCGGTGACCAACTTCCCTGGCATGCTTGGGAGAACGAGGAGGAGATGCGCGCCGAGCTCACTGCCTGGCTCGTCCGCCACGCACCTGCCCGACTTCGTGCCCATGGCGCATCCGAGGATCTGCTTCACCGGATACGGCTGCTCGGCGTCACCGGACTCGACCGCTGGGAGGACCCGCACTGGCCCGGCCACCGCTACTGATCCAACCACCGAACCGCGCGATGCTCGTCCCCACCTGCCAGGCACGTGGGCCCAAGTCCGAGGCCAGTTGCGATTGCCACAGCTGCGAACCCGCAGCGCGGGCTGATGCTCCGAGTGATACCACGTCCCCGTCGATGACCGATTCGTTGATCACGCACGGCCCCGTGGGTGGGTGTCCCCACAGCTGAGGAATGACGAACACGTGCAGATCGCGGACGCCTTCTTCCCCGACGAAGCGTGAGAGACCGGAGTAGGGCGCCCCGTGGGTACTGCCCATCAGCTGCCAGCAGGTTGCGGAACACCTTCTCTGCGGAGCCCAAGTCTCGTTGTCACGTTCAGCGTGTGAGTGTGTCGTCGTGTATGTGCCGATGGTCGGTCATCAGGCCTCCGGGTGTGTAGAAGCTGAGGTTCAGGCGGGCGCCGGGTTGCGCGAGGGGTTCGGCGAGGCAGGTCGTGAGCGTGCCGGGTCCGTGGATGGTGTGGTGGAGGGGCAGTTCGGAGCCGTCGATGTAGGGGACGGGGGCGGAGGCGTGGTCGCGGTAGAGCTTTCCGGCCACGGGGTCGGTCAGGACGTCGTACTCGAGGCGGGCGAGTGCGGCGTTGTCCGGGCGCAGCTCCACGCTGTGTTTCAAGGGAGGCATCAGGGCCGGCGCCCAGTGAGTTTCCCAGTGGAGCAGGACCTCGGTGCGGGCCTCGGGGTCGAGGAGCATCCAGCGCATGATGTTGGCCGGGGCTTGTCCGCGCGGGAAGAGGCAGCGGAAGTCGTCGTTGTGAACGACGACGTTCCATTCGGCGTCGCTGATGTATGCCAATGCGCCGGCGATCTGGTCGATGGCTCGCTGCCACACCCTGGCGATGGACGTCCCTGAGGTGTCGTACAGGGCGTGAGGAGGGTTCTCCTTGCGGGTGATCAGCCACAGGAACGCCCACTCCTGCTCGCCCAGCCGCAGCGTCCTGGCGACCGCGGTGAGGAGATCGGCGCTGGGGCTGGCGAGTTGACCGTTCTCGAAACGGTTGTACGTGCCCGGGGTGCGCGTGAGCAGCTCGTCCATCTGCTCCTGACTCAGACCGGCGGCCCGTCGGCCGGGGCCAGGCAGTCGTTTGGGAAATCCCATGGTCACCGGGTCGATCGCGGCTCGGCGCGCCTGAAGGATCTTCTTGAGGCGGCCTCGGTCACTGGGCGTGGGCTTCATCGGGCACCTCTCGCTCGGGCTGTGCCCGGCGTCCGGCGTCCGACGGGCGACGTAATTATCTGCACTCTTACACCCTGTAAATGATGATCACGCAGCGCAAGACTCTCGTCTCGGAAACCACGGCAGTTCCCGACGCACCGGGAGCCGGGACAGTGGCGGTCAGGTGTCTGCCTTGCCCTGCGACGACACGGCCTCAAACCAGATGCCGCTTGCCGGAACAGCACGTCGCATGCCGCCACTGCCTGAGATCCATGTACCGAACCGAACTCACCAAGGAGGAGACCCATGCGGTTCAAGCGAATCGGCGCAACGATCACTGCAACGCTCGCCGTCGTGACGGGTGGCGCCCTGGCCAACGCCGCCCCCGCCGCCGCTGTCGGCGGCTGCGAGTCCGGCAAGCTCTGCCTCTACCGCAGTACCGAGTACCGCACGATGTCTTTCGAGGCCAGTAGCACCGGCGCATGCTTCTGGCTCGAGGACTATGGCCTGACGGCCCCGTGGAACGGCATCAACTCTTACGTCAACAACCTGCCGGTCAAGGCGACGCTCTACAATCGCGGCTCCGCGTCGATGTGGTACCCCGTGGCCACCATCCGTGCCGGCGGCTTCAGCAGCGACACCGGAGCAGTCACGACGGATGGCTCCTGGTTCCGGTACTCGGAGAAGATCTGCACGGGTACCGCCCAGCCGTGATTCCGGGTACGGCCTGCGCGTAAGCGGCCAACGACGGGCGGTCGAGGAACCGCAGAGCGAATCCCAGGGCATGAGTGCGACCCTCGCGACCGGTCGCACTCATGCCTGGCGGTACTGCGGTGAACGGAGCTTCCGCCGACCTGGTCGGCCGGCTGTTGGGCGGCCTGCTGCTCGACATCACCGGCTGGAGAGCCGGGAGATCGCCATCGGAGTCGCGCTGATGGCCGGGCTTGCGCAGCTCGGAGTCGGCGGACGAGCACGGTACGAACTGCGGCCCCCGCGAGCGGCGGCGCTGGGGCCGCACCGTCGACACGTCCTCACCCGCACTGGGCGCATCGGCGCGCGGATGGACCAGGTAGGAGCTGTGAATACGCCGTGACCAGCTTCCGTAACCCGCGCAAGGCCAGCCGCCCAGATCCGGGCCTCGATCGCGTCAAACTACGGGAGATGTAAGTGAACAGGTTTCGCAGAAGCAAGCAAGTAGCTGTGGGGATAGCCGCAGCCGCAGCGATCGCGTCGGCCTCCCCCGCTTCGGCGGCTTCCGGGGTGTTCGACTACCCGGTCGACCCGGCCAGCGCACCCGACGTCTACCGGGACATCCCCGGTACGGACATCACGTTCGATGCGGCGGCGGGGGAGAAGTCGTACCTGTGGTCACGGAATCTGACCACGAGCAGCCTCGATGCGCTCTCAGCTGGCGACAACATCGGGCTCACCTTCGCGATCCGCTGCCAGTACGCGGACGGTTCTCAGTTCACGCACGGCACGGAAGCGGGAGCGTACTGGGCGGCGAATCTGGTGCCGCCCGGGGAGAAGACCCTGACGCCGGGCCTGCGCTGGGTGTTCACCGCGCCCAGTACGGGCCGCTTTACCTGCCGCCTGTCGGTGGTCTCCTACTCCAGCATCATCACGAACGGGCGCCAGGTCACCATGCGGATCCCGGAGGGCGCCGAACTCGCCCGCCTCTCCGTCCCCGACCGCGGCACGTTGGACGCTGCCCGCCCCGAGTACGGTCACTGTCCCCAGCGGCTCGACCGCGGCCACTCTCGGCTACACCTACACGCCCGCAGCGACGGGCGAGCAGATCACCGTGGTCCAGGACGCGAACCTGACCACCTGCATCGTCGACTCCCGGATCTGTTCCGGGGGAACGGCCGCCTACAAGTACACGAAGGCCGACACCTGGATCGAGGCCCAGCCGCAGGCGCCGGACGGAGCACCGTGTGGAGGCCCGATCAAGGGCCCGCCGGCCCACTGGAACATCACCGACGCCCGCCACCACCAGACGGCCACCAACACCCTCAAGCTCACCAAGTCCCAGCTCGGCGGCTGCACCCAGATCCGCACCACCCTCAAGGTCAGGAACGTCGAGGGCAACCCTGTCAAAATCCACGCCGGCCACAGCAGCGGACAGATCGCTGCCACCCACGGACTCGCCTACACCTTGTGAGTGCGGCAAGCGCCTCGGGCCTCCCGGACGCGCCGCCGCGGCGTGGTGTTCGGGAGGCCCGAGGGCCTGGCTGTCTTCCGGATGACGCCTTCGGACGGTCCAGCGCGGTGTGCCCATGCCGCTTCATGTACGCGAGATTTACGGTCAGTTCACCCGCCCCCGGCTGATCGGCTCGCGCGCCGCTCCCAGTCGGCGATGTGGGGCAGGGCCTCGCTCAAGGCCGCTATGCCCCCGTCCCGGCAGATCCAGAGAACCCTGCCCCTCGAGGCCAGCGCCATGCCATCCAGCTCGACTACCTCGCACGTCACGGTGTTCTCTTGCATGCCACGGCGTGCTTCATGGGGCCGTCCCGAGGCATGGGAGATTGCGTGGCGAGTCGTATGATCAGCGGCGTGATTCGTCCTGTGTCAGGTCGCCCCACATGGAGGCACCTGGTCTCTGCTCTGGCGCTCGTAGGGTTGATAACGAGCTGCTGGTACGCGACGCAGCCGGTCTATTCGGACTGCGTGTACTTCGGCGACTACTCCATTGAAGAAGCAGTCGAGTCTGGCCAATGCGATCCCCCTCAGATGAGATGGGAGACGTGGATGCTCTCGTCGTCTGTCAGTGGATCTGAGCAGGTGCCGGAGTCCTGATCTGCAACTCCGCAGGTTGCCTGGGTGGGTTCGGGGTGCTGTCGTTCGGTCAACTCGGTCCGTTGACGTGGGCTCCCTCGGGTTAGCGGGTGGGCTGCGCAGGGCAACATGCGATGAGCAGCAGTACCACTCCCGCACCCGCTGACACGACGCTCAGTGCCTGGAGCTCGGTCACCGGGCAGCAGGCCCAGGCGGAGTTCGCCCGCGCGCGACGACGGGCCTGATCCCGCCCCGGGACGAGCCTGAAGACGGGGTCCGGCCGCCCCGCTCATCCCGCTCGGCCGCCCGGGTATGGCTGTGGGAGGCGACGGGGTGTTCAGCGGTCAGACGGTGACGGTCCGGAGACGCCCTGGCGGATCTCGTCCAGTGAGTCCTGGAGTAGGGCTTTGGCGCGAGTGAACCAGTCCGTCAGTACGGCGATTTCGTCCGGGCTGTAGTCGGCGAAGAGCATCCCCAGGCGCTCGTAGAAGGGGCCGTAGGCCTGAAGGATGCGCTCCAATGCGGACTCCTCCATGACCACCCGAACCCTTCGGCGATCCTGCGGGTCCGCCTGGCGGCGGATGTACTGGGCCTTCTCGAGGCGGTTGAGGACGCCGGTCACCGCACCAGTGGTCAGCCGTGCCCGGTCGGCGAGGTCGCCGGCCACCAGGGATTCGCCGGCCGTGGCGGCTTCGACGAGGAAGCCGAGGCAGGTCAGATCCGTGACGTTGAGGCCAAGCAGGCGTGCGATGTCCTGCTGCCCGAACTGCGCGGTCGCGATCATCCGGTCCATCGCGTACAGCGCCTGCTCGGCTGTCGCCGCCGGTCGTACCTTGCCCTGCACGGCATATCCCCTTAGCATCTAAGTAAATTATCTTGCGAGGTAAGATGATCCTGATGGGTGAGCCACGGCTCACCGCTCCAGCATCGCATTCCCAGAGGAGGCGACCGTGAGCGCGCACGGAGGCTACGACTTGGGCCACACGGCCGCCGGCTGGACAGGCACCGCCATAGCCACTGTCGGTTGCTCGGCGATGGGCGTGGCGTTCGCCGCCCGCTCGACCATGGGACTGGGCCTGGTGGAGCCGTGGTTGCCCTCGCCGCTCTCACCACATGGTTCCTCCACCTGGCAGGGTGGGGCAAAGCCAGCGGACCGCGACCAGTTGATGAGCAGCCCTGGCGTGTCCGAGACGCAGCGGCACGGCGGGGCCATCCCGACTGCCTTGGCTGCCGGTTGGCGGGACGCAACCCCGCTGAGGTCCCCGCCGTCGCGATCGCGCCCACGCCCGCGGAACAACCGTCGTAGTCAGGCTCTACCTCGATGCAGGTGAACTGATGACACTCTTTGAGATTGGTTCTGACCGCAGTTCCGTGAATTGGCCATCTGATCACTCAGGGTAGAGGGCCGCGATTCGAGGTAGCCGGGCCGCGACTCTGCTGTCGTCGCCGAAGTCGAAGTTCCAGGCCGGATCGAGGAGAGGATAGTTGATCGTGAAGGCGTCGCTTGGGAGTTCTGCACCGGTTGCGCTCTCGTAGGCATCCCAGGCGATACACAGTGTTTGCTCGCCTTCCAGACAGGTTCCCTTGACCGCTGCCACACGGACAGCGGGCAGATCGGCGAGAAGATCGGCGTCTGTGACGACCCGTTCGAAGGCTGCCTTGCCTTGGGCGATCAGCCAGCCGCGGAAGTAGTCGAAGCCGTCGTCGGAGCACCCACCGTTGATGAGGTAGGCCGCGGCCCAGAGCGGTGCCCGATAGGAAGCGGCCATCAGGTCCCACAGGATCTGCTGGGCGGCAAGGATCTGCTGGGGCTCGTGGGTTGCCAGCAGTGCGGTGACCTGATTGGCGATGTCGTTGGCATCCGATGGATCGGTGACTTGGCAGCGAGCCTGTTCAACCAAGTGCCAGAATTCTTCGATGTCCATGAGGGCACACCATGCCACCACGGTCGGACAACCTAACCGGCCTCGATGGGCCGACCGGGCTGGACAAGCCGTGATCGGCTCCCGAGAGCGTCAGGCGCATCCGACTCGCTGCAAGAATTTGAGTCCGTAGGCGGGTGGAGCGGGTACGCCACGATTACTGCGTCCTGATGCGTGGCGCCATGCAGCCGCAGGAGGGCGCCTATTCGCCCCTGTGCCCGTTCGACCCGGATCCCTCCCATGGTCTTGAGCGGCGCGGGCCCCTGCCGAGAGTTGGGCAGGGGTCCGCGGTGCAGAGAGCTGCGGAGAGCCGGTGCCTGTCCCTGGAGGGCGGCATCCTGGCCGGTACCGCTCACCTACCGCTGCAGGCCTGATGGCCCGGCCTCACTTCAGGTGCCGGTCGAAGAACCGGTTCCCGTCCTCCACCTCGAACCACGGGGTGCCGGTGTGTCCGCCCAGATTGGCGTGCAGCGTCTTCTCCGTGGCGCCGAAGGCGTCGAACAGGTCCAGGGCTCGTTGCCGGGGGTTCCCTTCGTCGTCCCATTGCAGCAGGAATAGCAGCGGAATGTTGACCTGCCGGGCCTCCTCGCGCTGGGCGCGCGGCACATAACCCCCGGCGAAGAAGCCGGCGGCCGCGATGCGCGGCTCGACCACCGCAAGGCGGATGCCGACGGCGGTCCACCCCGAGTACCCGACCGGGCCGCTGATCTCGGGCAGCGCAAGAAGGGCGTCCAGGGTGGTCCGCCATTCCGGGACCGCCTTTTCGACCAGAGGGCCGATGAAGGACTCGAAGATCTCGTCGACCGGCTCGCCGGCCTGCATCGCCCGGCGGAAGTCGGCGCGAGCCTGCTCGTCGGCGGCGGAACGGGTCCGGTCGCCGCACCCTGAAGCGTCGATGGTGGCCACCGCGTAGCCGTACGCCGCAGAGCTCCGGGCCCGGGCCACCAGCCGGGCTGCCCCCTTGGGCAGGCCGTTGTTGTGGGCCATCAAGATCAGCGGGAGCGGTGTGGCGGATTCGGGCGTCCACAGGGTGCCGCGGATCTCGCCGAGGGCGAGTTCGCGTTCGAGGACGCCGTCGTCCAGGCGCTGTTCGGAAGTGAAATGCATGGTCGTGCCTTTCGGGAGTGCTCGTGAACGGCGCTCCCGGACGACCTGCCTATCGTCCGACCGTGACCCCGGAGGGGAGCACCCATGTCGATACTGCGTTCACGGGTACCACCTCCTCGTTCTTTCGCACGGCCTCCGGAAACGTAGCAGTGCCGCCGTGGTCCGCAAAGCAGATTCTTTGCGGAGTCTCCGTGGCCGGACGCCACGGAGGCACTACACAGATCGACTTGGGGTCTCGTCGCGGCTTCCCGAGCGGAGGCTCTGCGACGGTGGGACGGGTGTCAGCCTTCGACGGCCGGGCGTGCGCGGCGAGCTCCGTTCAGTACGGAGTCGAGCAGGCCGGGGAACAACGCGTCCAGGTCGTCACGGCGCAGCCGCACCAGCCGGGAGCGACCCTTGACGGTCGTCCAGGTGACACCCGCCTCGCGCAGCACACGGTAGTGGTGGGACAGCGTCGTCTGATGCACGTCCAGGTCCCCGCCGATGGCGTTGCAGCTCTCCTCGCCGGTCACAGCGAGCCGTTGGACGATCTCCAGGCGCACCGGATCGGCCAGCGCACGCAGCACCTCCACCATCCGGATCGACTCGGTCGCCGGCTGGGACACCTCACGCATCGCTTCCCTCCGTTCGCGCCACGACCAGAGCCTATCCACTGATTGATACATGGACAAGCATCCATGTACTGCTTACAGTGCGGATCACCTACCTATGCGGCACCCCCGAAGGGCGGAACGATCCTTGTTGAAACGACTCCTTCCCCTGGCCCTGGCGACGTTCGCCGTCGGTACCGACGGCTACGTCATCGCGGGCCTGCTCCCCTCCATCGCTGCCGACCTGGCAGTGTCCACCCCGGCGGCCGGTCAGCTAGTGACGGTCTTCGCCTTGACGCTCGCGTTGTCGGCGCCAGTGATGGGGGCCCTCACCAGCGGCCTGGATCGGCGGTCGGCATTGCTGATCGCATTAGGCGTGTTCGTGATCGGGAACGTCGTCACCGCCTTGGGTGCCAGCTACGAAGTGGTGATGGCCGCCCGGATCGTTACCGCCCTGGGAGCGGGCATCATCACCTCCGCTGCGTCCAGCACCGCCGCGGCAATCGCTCCGCCGGAACGCCGTGGCCGGGCCCTGGCCTTCGTGTTGGGCGGCCTGACCTTGGCGACCGCGCTGGGACTGCCGCTCGGCACGCTGATCGGCCGCACCGACTGGCACATCACCCTGTGGGCCGTCGCCGGGATCGGCCTGCTGGCGATCGTCGGCGTCACCGTCGGCCTCCCCACGGTGACGCTCCCCGCCGCCTCGCTGCCCGACCGCCTGCGTCCGCTCAAGCAGGGCCGCGTACTGGCACTGCTGGCAGTCACCTCCCTCGCTTTCCTCGGCGCCTACACCCTCTACACCTGCATCGCCCCGGCCCTGAGCGACGCCACCGGCGGCAACGAGTCGCTACTGACCTGGATCCTGCTGGCCTGGGGCGTCGGCACCCTGGCCGGGAACATCACCGCCGGACGGCTCATCGACCGGTACGACTCCGCCCGCGTCCTCACCGGCTTCCTCGCCCTCGCGACGCTCGCCCTGGCACTGACTCCGCTGGCGACACGCGCCTTCGTGCCCACCCTGGTGTGGGCGGCGGTCTGGGGCATGAGCGTCGGCGTCATCGTCGTCCCGCAGCAGCACCGGCTCATCTCCCTCAGCCCCGCAGCCGCGCCGGTCCTGCTCGGCCTCAACTCCTCCGCGCTCTACCTCGGCGTCGCTCTCGGCGGCGGCTTCGGGGGGCTGGCACAGGAGTGGTTCGGGCTCGCCCCGGCCGAACTTGGGCTGGTGGCTGCCGGCGTCACTGCCCTCACCCTCCTAGGGCACCTGGGAACCATGCGTCGCCCCGCTGCGCCCACCCCCGTGACGCCGGCGCCGACCTCGGCCAGCCCAGAGAAGTCCAAGGCGTGACTGGTCCCCCTTACAGTGTTCCCGGGGTCGATACCGGGTCCGGGGACACATCGTTCCATACCGGCAGCCTCAACATCTGGAAAGCGCTGCAGAGGCGCCCCGGGGCAGGCTGGGGACTCAGACAGCCTGGCCGAGGCCGGCGGTGGCCAGATCCTGCTCCTGTAGCGGGGTGAGGTGGCAGCTGCTGGCTTCATGTCGGGTGGTTGCTCGTTGGCACCAGCTACTCCTGCGAGTTGACCGGGGTTGGCGGTGCCGCGCAGCAGGTGAAGCGCGGCTGTTTACGCCCATGGATCGGTGCAACCTCGGCCCCTAGACGGTGGTTGAGATGGGCAGTCCCAGTCCGCCCAGTCCGATGGCCGCCTATTCTCGTGACCATGACCATCCAGCCTCCGGAGCCCTCTCCGCGCCATGATCCATCGGGAGAGCTCCGCGCCTCTCACGACGACCGGGAAGCAGTGGTGGAGCAGCTGCGCGATGCGGTAGCCGAGGGGCGAATCGATCTCGATGAGCTGGATTCGCGCTTGGAGCAGGCGCTGAAGTCCAAGACTCACGCCGAGTTGGCCGCCCTGACCGCCGACTTGCCGAGGCTGAGTGCCTCTGAGAGCCAGCCGCCGCTGGTGCTCAAGGGCGGCATGTACGGCGCGTCTCGAGGCCCCGGGCGCTGGGAGGTTCCCGGACATGTGATCGCCCACGGAGGCGTGGGGGGTGTGAGCGTCGACTTCACCCGGGTTGAGTGCCGCCTCACGCAGGTCACAGTGGAGGCGTACGGGGAGACATCGGGTGTCACGATTGTGATCCCGGACGGCTGGGCCGCAGACACCAGCGGCATGGATCCCGGCTCCGGCGGCCTGAAGAACGAGACCACTCCCGCCCGGCTCCCGGGAACTCCGCTGATCCGGCTCACCGGGTCCGGCGGCAGGGGAGGGGTAGTCATCCGCCACCCCAACCGCCGGGAACGGCGCAAGCTGGACAGCAACCCGACGCAGGGCTAGGACGCGTGCCGAGGTGTTGACCAGGAACTGAAACGATCTTGCAGCGGCTCTTGGTGATCTGACCGACGACCAATGGGTGTGACTGGTGCGGCTGTTGCTGCCGATTGTGACGATGTGGCGACCGCCGTCTGTGGCTTCAGCCTGGCTGACATACATCTCGAACTGCGGCCGCAGCCGCGTGGGAAACGGGCCGTACCTGCCGATTGGCAGGTACGGCCCGATGAATTCCCATCGCACGGCCGTCAGTTGCGCTCGCGTCATGCAAGACGATCCATCGGATCAGGGCCACGACGAGGGTCCATCGCCGTGATCGAGGACGATTCGACGCGTGCGCTGGTGCCTGGAACGCTCCCAGCTCGGCATGAGCGGCACCAGCGCCAGTGCGCCGCCAGCCAGAAACAGGAGCAGTCCGCCCGTACTGCGGGCGTAGATCTTGAACAGCACGCGGCCCCACACCAGATCCGTGGAAGCTCTCCCGGGTCTCTGCGGGTCGTAGGCGAGCGGGGGCTGCGGTCCGCGGAACTTGCTCCGGTGGTTGTGCTCGACGCCGTCGGCGTCGGTGTACTTGTACCATGCGGCCCTGCCCGTGGTCCTGAAGTCGAGCCTGGCGACCACAGTGATCCCGCGCTTCCTCAGCGGGATCTGGAGCCGTGCTTCCTCCGCAGCGAAGAGCAGCGTGAGCACGCCGCTGGAGAACGGGACCGCACCGCCGATCACGAACATCAGTTCCGGCCCACGGGTGACGCCTGACCAGATCGCGTACCCGAGATACGTGAGAACAAGGGGGCCGAGGATCGTCAGTGACACGTAGTCCGTCAGCCTCGACTTGTCCTTCCCCTCCTCATCTTGTGGCTGTTCAAGAGAGGTGACGGTGACCCGGGCACTTCCGCCCGGGTCCCGCTGCTCGGGCAGAGCGGCGGTCAGTGCGGTGACGAAGGCGGTGGCGGCGGTCGCGTTGGCGCCGTCCACCCGATGCACGATCCCGTCGGTCAACACGATCTCGACGTCCCGACCACCTGACTGTCGCCGAACTCGCCTGCCGGGAGGGCGACTGGAGGCCACCCTCTGAAACGTCAGTGCGGGGTCACGAGCGTTCGTACGCTGTGAAGGGGGGTGGCGGTGGTACGTAGTTGCTCAGGCCGGCGCCGATGAGCAGGCCCTTGTACTCGAAGATCTTGTCCGGGGAGACGCTGTCGTTGAAGCTGCGGACGTCGCGCTCCTTGCCGGTGGCAGCGTCGAGGACGTGCAGTTTTTGTTCGCGATCGCCGATGTCGCGCTGGTCTTGCGATCACCATGACCCTGCCGTCCTGGAGGTTCAGGCCGACACCAGGGGAGTCCGTCGAGGCCGGTCTTCCAGACCTGCTGGCCGCCATGTCTGCCGCGTGAAGCTGCTGAAGAGAAGCATGTACGGACGCGCATCTCTCTCACTCCTGCGTGCCCGTGCCCTCACTCCGCCCTAACGGCGATTCAACCCCGACGGGTGGCCACGATCGCGACGCTGGCCCACACGCTCATCCCGGCGAAGACCACGGCCGCTGCGAGCCCTGTCCATCGATACACATCCTCGCCGAGGTGCGCGAGCCCGGAGGCGATCCCTTCGCCGGGAGTGTTGTAGTCCCCGTCGTTGGTGCGGCCTTTGCAATCATGGCTGGAGAAGAGGAGCCAGGCGACTCCGCGCAGCATCCCGAGAATGATGAGAAGGACCATCCCGGTCATCACCGGCGGTAGCAGTGTCCGACCTGTTGCATGCGAGAAAGAGTCCACGGGCCGACGGTTCCACTCCGGTGCCTCGCGTGCCTGAGTACGCGTACTCAGGCACGAGGGTGCCCGCCCCGACCGGACGGCATTCTGATCGCGTTCTGCACCGAACTGCGGACAGAGCTTTCTTCACCGAGCACAACCTGCCGCCGCCCCTCGACGCTCTGTCCGGTGAGGACGGATCCGGCCATCGCCCAGGAGTGGCTGACCTCCTGGACCGAAACCCCCAGCGCGGAAGGCCTGGCCATCAAAGGCCTCGGCCAGAAGTACCTGCCGGGCGTCTGCGGATGGCTCGAGGTACGCAGGCGTCAGTGACCGAGGCCATCGTCGGTGGCTTCACCGGCACCCCCTCGCGTCCGCAGCTGCTCGTCCCAGACCCTGCAGACCGCCCTCACCATCGACGGCGACCCGTGGGCGATGACGGCTGCCGGTAAGTCCAGCAGCAACACCAACTTCGGCAGCCAGGACGACGAGGGGACCGACTTCTACTGGGACAACCCGAGGCGACAGTTACATGGTGTTGTGACTGAGCGCTTCAGATGGCGGGCCTCGCCGACTGGACAGCTTGCTGTGAGCCGGTACCGCGCCCCCGTGCCGGGCCCCGTCCTGTGGATTTGACATGGACGGGCCGCTCGCGGCTGACGTATCTTCCCTCAGCGCGCTCTTCCGTGGGCGATTCCGTTTCCGTGTCTGTGGGGGGCCACCGTCATGTCCGCATCCAGCGATCTCCGTCCGCGTCCCTTGCTGCCCAACCGGGTGCCGCGGTCGCCGCGCGTCCTCCTGGCCGGAGTATCGACGCTGCTCACCGCTGTCGCCTTCAGCGACCTGTTCGCCGTCTACGCCGGCGTCCGGGCGTACACGCTGATTGACGAGGACCGGGGCTTCGCTCTTGCCTCCGAGCAGGAGCTGGACGGCGCCGACGCGCTGTACCAGCGGGCGGGGCAGTTCCAGAGCGTCGCGTTCCTCGTCTGCGCGGTCGTCTTCATCGTCTGGTTCTACTGGATGCGCCGGGACGGCGGCGTGCTGGGGCCGGACCGGTTCCGCAACGGTCCCGGCTGGGCGATCGGATCCTGGTTCATCCCGCTGGCGAACTTCTGGATGCCCTACCGGGTCGCCGTCGACATGTGGGGGGCCAGCATGCGGCTGCCGGCCGACGGTGAGCCGTACAAGGTCTCTTTCTGGCCGGTGAACTTGTGGTGGGGCCTGTTCGTCAGCACGACCTTGTTCAGCCGGTACGCCTGGCAGTGCTACCAGGGGGCCGTAGTCGCCGGCGAGGTCCGGGACGCCGTGCTCCTGGTGATGGCAGCCGACATCCTGGACATCGCCGCGGCGGCGGCCGCGGCGCACTTCGCCGTCCGGCTGACGGCCATGCAGTGGCGGAAGGCGACCGAGGGGCCGTACGGCTCGGCCTGAGCCGGTCCAGCGTAGATCCCAACCCTGCTGTGACTGAGCGCTTCAGCTGGCGAGGACCGTCAGGTGAATCGCTCAGTCACAGGGTCCTGCGCCATCGGCCGTTGAGCGTGTGCGATCGAGTCTGGCCGCCGGGCCGAGCGCTCGCCGGAGGCCCGGCCGACGCCGGGGCGGCGAAAGGGGTGGCGCGCGGGGCCGACGGAACCGGGTAACGTCTTTGTCATGTTCTTCCAGACGCCGATTTACGAGTGAGAGCGTGACGGGCCCGCTGACGTCCTTCGACGTCGCCGCCCGTCCCCCACCGATGAATCCGTAGATCACTTCACATCATTACCGGGAGAACCCGTGACCGACAGCAAGAACATCAACAACCCCGTGGGCCAGGGCGGCGGCCAGCGCAAGAGGCTGTCCCGCGCCGAACGGCAGAACAACGGTCCGCACCGCAACCTCGACCGCCAGAATGCAGCGGACAAGAAGGCAGAGCTGGTGCGCAAGATGCGCGAGAAGGCACGCGCAGCTGAGGACGCCGCGCAAGCGAGCGACGACACCGCACAGAGCTGACGCACCGCCGCTGCAGGGCAGCACCGCTCGGGGCAGGGCCCGGACCCGCGACGCGCGGTCCGGGCCCTGCTGGTCGCCCGGGAAGCTCCGCGCCCTGCTTCCTTGCTCCGCGCTGCCCGCCTCCTCAGCCTTGGCCTCCGCGCCGTCGGTGCCCGGACCGGCCCGAAGCCAGCCTCGACGCACAAACGGCAAAGAGAGTTGGCGTGAACATGACCTTAACTTATGGCGTGAATTGGCGGCACGGATTCGGCCGCGAGAGCTGTGTAATGGCGCGATCCGGCTCCAAGGGGGGCCTGAATCCGGGAGTCTTCATGAGTTGGCACAGACTGCGCATCAAGCTGGGCGCATGCACGGTGGGGGCACTGACCGCCGCCCTCCTCGCCGTGAGCACCACCCCGGCCGCGGCGAGCGGAACGTACAGCGGCCTGGCCTATGTGTATGGGACCGGCGTCTACACCAACGACTGGGGCGACGAAGGCGTCACGGACATCAACACGAACGCCTCTTCCAACGCTACTTGCCTGTGGCAGATGATCCTTTGGGCAAACGGCTACCTGGCCTCGGACATCGACGGCGTCTTCGGAACCAACACCAAGAACGCGACCGCGAAGTACCAGGATGACACCGACTACCTGACAGTCGACGGAAGCGCCGGCAAGGCGACCTGGAGCTACGCGGCCGACTGGCAGATTGCGTACGTGTCGGGCAGTGAAGCCGCTGGCCAGACGTTGAATCTGCGATACGACGGTACGGTCAACCGCTTCAACCTGAGGCGCCTCGGGGACGGCAACTACGAGTTCGTCGACAGTCATGGCAACTGGCGGAAGGCCGGCTACAACTACCGGACCTGCTGACTCCTGCCGTCACCGGCGCGCCCAGGGCCTGCTTCCCGGAAGGGAGGCAGGCCC
>NZ_JBHWBS010000069.1:0-41350 GCF_042735655.1 Streptomyces sp. NPDC059567
GCCCCGCGACCGCCCGAGCCGTCCACGGCCTCGCGCCGAATCCGTCCGCGCTGACGGTCGACGGGGCCAACACCGGGATAGTCTCGGAGGCCGACACCGGCCACGCCGAGGGGGGGCGGGCGCGGGGGGCGGGCGCCCCGCGCCCCCCCCGCCGCCGCCCGGGAGGCGGCGGCCTGCGCGGTCGCGGCCCTCGACGAGCTCGAGGGCCGTGGCAGGGAGGGCCTGGTCGCCCTGCTCAGCGCAGGGTGACGTCCGACTCCTGCGCGGCGAGGAAGCCGGGCAGCGGAAGGCCCAGCGAGCCGGTGGCGGTGAGCTGCATCAGCGTCGCCTTCACCCGGGCGGAGCCGGCGCGGTAGGCCGGCTCCTTCACGACGGCCGTGTTGGACCAGGTGCGCTCCAGGCCGTCGCAGACGGCCCGGGTGCCGCCGATCCCGGCGGAGCGCTCCCCTTGGACGAGCGTGCTGCTGACGAAGACCGGGCCTGCGCTGTCGTCCAGACAGCGGTAGGTGCCGGAGACGGTGACCGTGCCGTCGGCGGCGACGGTGCCGTGGCCGTCGACGGAGAGCTCGTCGCCGGGGCCGGCGTGGGCGGCGGACGCGCAGGCGGCGACCAGCAGGGTGCCGACGGCGAGGGCGAGGCGGAGTCGCATCGGGGGACGTCCCTTCGGGGTGGGGGGTGGTGTCGCCCGCCAGGGATATCGGATCAAGCCGCCTGCTGTCCGAAACTCACCCTATCGGGGGCGAGTTGAGGTGCTTGCGGTAATGAATACGGTCGTACGGGCCGTCCAGCCGCCGTTCGACGACCTCGTAGCCGTGCCGCTCGTACATCTTCTGGTTCTCCCACATCATCGCGTTGGTGAGCAGCCGCACCTCGGGGAGCCCGAGTTCGCGGGCGCGGGACTCCACGAAGGCCAGCAGGCGGCGGCCGAGACCGGTGCCCTGGGCGTCGGGGTGGACGGCGATGTTGTCGAGATAGAGGTGGTCGGCCTCGGTCCTGAGGACCACGAGGCCGACCACCGGGTCGCCGGCGACGAACACCCTCCCCGCGGCGACGTCCGCCGAGTGGTCGGCCTCCATCGGGGCCGGCACGAGGCCGATCCGTTCGATGTAGTGGTGGTAGGCCGCGTCGGTCACGGTCTTCACCCTCGGAACGTCGCTCGGCGCCGCGGGCCGGATGTCCTGTGTCATGCCGACACGTTACGACGGCGGATGATCACCTTCTTCAGCAGCGGCCAGGCCAGCAGGAGCGCGATGACGGCGTAGACGGTCACGGAGAAGGGCGTGTCGACCAGCCCGGTGAGCGAACCGTCGCTGATCTGCAGGGCGCGGCGCAGCTGCTGTTCGGCGGCGGGGCCGAGGATGACGCCGATGACGGCGGGCAGCACGGGCAGTCCGTAGCGCCGCATTCCGAAGCCGATCAGACCGATGATCAGCAGGAGGACCAGGTCGAGCGCCTCGCCGCCCACCGCGTACGCGCCGACGGCGGCGAAGAAGAGGATGCCGGCGTAGAGGTACGGGCGCGGGATGCGCAGCAGCTTGGCCCAGACGGGCGCGAGCGGCAGGTTGAGCGCGAGCAGCAGGACCATGCCGACGAAGAGCGAGGCGATGAGGCCCCAGACCAGGTCGGGTTCGCGCTCGAAGAGCAGCGGGCCGGGCTGGATGCCGTACTGCTGGAAGGCGGCGAGCATGACGGCTGCGACGGCCGTCGTCGGCAGGCCCAGGGTCAGCATGGAGACGAGCGTGCCGGCGGCGGAGGCGGAGGCGGCGGACTCCGGTCCCGCGACGCCCTCGATGGCACCCTTGCCGAACTGGTCCTTGTGCTTGGAGAGCCGCTTCTCGGTGACGTACGAGAGGAAGGTCGGGATCTCCGCGCCGCCGGCCGGGATGGCTCCGAAGGGGAAGCCGATGACGGGGCCGCGCAGCCAGGACTTCCAGGTCCGCCGCACATCGTCCTTGCCGAGCCACGGACGTCCGACCGGGATGGCCTCCCCCGCTGTGCGGCGCAGATGGGCGGCGACCCACAGGGCCTCGCCGATGGCGAAGAGGCCGACCGCGACGATCACGACGTCGATGCCGTCGGCCAGCTGGAGCGAGCCGAAGGTGAGGCGCTGCTGGCCGGTCATCTGGTCGAGGCCGACCAGGCCGAGGGTGAGACCGACGAGGAGCGAGGCGAGCCCGCGGATGCGGGAGGAACCGAGGACCGAGGTCACCGCGATGAACGCGAGGACCATGATGGCGAAGTAGTCGGGTGCGCCGATGTCGACGGCGAGCGCGGCGACGGTCGGGGCGAGCGCGACGAGAAGGAGCGTGCCGATCATGCCGCCGGCGAAGTGGCCGATGGCGGCGGCCGCGAGCGCCTGTGCGCCGCGGCCCGCCTTGGCCATGGGGTTGCCCTCCATGGCGGCGACGACGGCCGCGCTCTCGCCGGGCGTGTTGAGCAGGATCGAGGTGGTGGAGCCGCCGAACATGGCTCCGTAGTAGATGCCGGCGAACATGATGAAGGCGCCGGTCGGTTCGAGTCCGTACGTCACCGGCAGCAGCAGGGCGACCGCCATGGCGGGGCCGATGCCGGGCAGAACGCCGATGGCGGTGCCGAGGAGCACGCCGATGGCGGCCCAGAGCAGGTTGATCGGGGTGAGGGCGGTGCCGAATCCGTCGATCAGGGAGTTCAGTGAGTCCATGGGTCAGAGCACTCCCATCAGCGGGCCGCCGGGCAGCGGAACTCCGAGCAGGTTGTCGAAGACGACGTAGGTGAGCAGGGAGAGTCCGGCGGCGATCAGCGGGTCGCGGTGGAGGTGGCGGCTGCCGAGCGCGTAGGCCGCGCCCCAGAAGAGCAGGGCTCCGGAGACGGGGAAGCCGACGGGTCCGATGAGGACGGCGAAGGCGAGGAAGACCCCGGCGAGGAGGAGGACTGTGCGCCAGTCGCCGGGCTCGGAGAGGTCGATGTCCTCGCCGCCCTCGGACTCGCCGCGGCCGCCGCGCAGGACGTCGATCGCGAGGAGGACGGCGACGACGAGCAGGCCGGCGCCGACGAGGACCGGGACGGTCTTGGGGCCGACGGGGCCGCGCTGGGCGATGTCGACGTTCATGGTGAGGGCGTCGGTGAGGACGAGGACGCCGATGACGAGGAGGAGGAGGCTGACGCCGAGCTCGGAGTGCTCGCGCGGCCAGGACTTCCTCTCCGTGCTCGTCTCTTTCGTCGTCTCCTTGGTCGTCGCTGTGTTCGTCACAGTCCGAGCTCCTTCAGTACCGAGCCGACCCGCTGGTCCTGTTCGGTGAGGAAGGTGCCGAACTCGTCACCGGTCAGGAAGGCGTCGTTCCAGTTGTTCTTCTTCAGCGACTGGCGCCATTGCGGGGAGTCGTGCAGCTTCTTGACCAGGCCGACGAGCTTGTCGCGCTCGGCGTCGGAGAGGCCGGGCGGGGCGACGATCCCCCGCCAGTTGATGAACTCGGTGTCGAGTCCGGCCTCGCGCAGGGTGGGGGCGTCCAGGCCGGGGATCCGCTCGGCGCCGGTGACGGCGAGGAGCCGCAGTTCGCCGGACTCGATCTGGTCGAGGTACTCGCCGACGCCCGAGACGCCGAAGGCGACCTTGTTGCCGAGGATGGAGGCGAGGAGCTCGCCGCCGCCGTCGAAGGGGACGTAGTTGACGCTCTTCGGCGCGATGCCGGCGGCCTGGGCCATCAGCATGGGGGCGAGGTGGTCGGGTCCGCCGGGCGAGGAGCCGCCGCCGACGGGCAGCTTGCCGGGGTCCTTCTTCCAGGCGGCGAGCAGGTCCTGGATGGTCTTGTACGGGGAGTTCTTGCCGACCACGACGATGTCCTGCTCCATGGTGAGCCGGGCGATCGGGGTGGTGTCGGCGAGGGTCTTCGGGGTCTTGTTGGTGTGGACCGCTCCGACGACGCCGAGGCCCATGGACATGGCGAGCCGGCCGTTGCCGTGCTCGCCGACGAGCCGGGTCAGGCCGACGGTGCCGCCGGCGCCGGGCAGGTTGAAGACCTCGATGTCGGTGGTGAGACCGGCGTCCTCGGCGTTCTTGGCCGCGGTGCGGGCGGTGATGTCGTATCCGCCGCCGGGCGTGTTGGGAACCATGAACCGCAGGCCCGGTATCTGGGTGCCGGTGTCGGAGCCGCCGCCGGTGGAGAGCAGGGGCGGCCCCACCAACACCAGCAGCGCGGCCCCGAGCAGGGCGAGGGGGGTGTGCAGACGCACGTGTGCCGCCTCTCGAGAAGGGATGTGAAGTGGCCCACATGTTGCCTGCGCGTTAAGAAGCTGTCTCTCTTCCGCAATCAACGGACGTTGTGGTCCTTGTGGTCGCGACCTAGCGTGTCGGGGTGACAAAGGTGCTGGTGGTGGACGACGACTTCATGGTCGCGAAGCTGCACAGCCGTTATGTGTCGGCCGTGGACGGTTTCTCCGTCGTCGGGGTCGCGCACAGCGGCGCGGAGGCGCTGCGCCTGGCCGACCGGCTGCGCCCGGATCTGGTGCTGCTCGACATCTTCCTGCCCGACATGGACGGCATCTCGGTCCTGCGCGAGCTGCGCGGGGCGGGTCTCGCGGTCGACGCCCTGTTCATCACGGCGGCCCGGGACGCCGCCATGATCCGTTCGGCGCTGCGGGCGGGGGCGCTGCACTATCTGATCAAGCCGTTCAACCAGGCCGCCCTGCAGGAGCAGCTGCGTCACGTGGCCTCGCTGCGCACGCGCCTGGACACGCTGGACGAGGCGCGCCAGGAGGACGTGGACCAGATCTTCGGCACCCGCCCGCGGGGCTCGCGCGAACTCCCGAAGGGCCTCGCCGCGCACACCGCGGAACTGGTGGACGGCATCCTGCGCGCCCACCCGGAGGGCCTGTCGGCGACGGAATGCGCGGAGGCGGGCTCCCTCTCCCGGGTCAGCGCCCGCCGCTACCTGGAGTACTTCGCGGAAACGGGCCGCGCGGAGATCACACTCCGGTACGGGGGGACGGGCCGCCCGGAGCGCCGCTACCGACGGCTGGGCTAGGCCGTTTCCTTCGGATCGGTCGGTCCCGCGGCGGGCGGCCGGGGCGGGCCACCCGCCTGTGCATCCGACGCCGACGAACAGCGCGACACCGATCAGGCCGTGGGGCGGCGGCGGGCGCGGAGCAGGTGAACGCCCTTCACGGCGTAGACGGCGGCCATGAGCGCGAAGCCGGTGAGGGCGACCCAGAACCAGGAGTCCGCCACCAGGAGACTCAGCAGCATGCCGCCGAAGAGCAGCAGATTGCCGACGCTCTCCAGCAGCTCGAGACGCGCCTTGGAGCGCACCGCGGAGTCGGGTCCGCGCAGCCGGCGGATGATGGGAACGAGGGCGAGGGCCTGCAAGACGGCCAGACCGAGAGCGATCCAGACGAACCAGTCGGGTATGTCCACGGCGCGCACTGTATCGCCCGCCCGGGACCTTCGGGACGGTTTGCTCGATGCCATGGGTGGCGACGAGGAAGCGGACCGGAGCGAGTCAGGACCGCCATCCGGCGATGACATCGGCGGCTGACACCACGACCGCGCATACCGAGAGCCCGCGTGTCAGGGCAGGTGTGACAGCAGTAGCTTGGTGAGACGTCCGGGCGTACGGAGTGGCAGGTAGTGGTCGGCGTCCGGGATCGTCTCGCCGCGGGCGCCGGGGATGTCGGTGACCAGTCGTTCGGCGATTACCGCGATCTCTGGGTGGTCGTGGTCGCCGTGGACGACCAGCGTCGGCGCTGCGATGTCCGCGAGGTGTGGTTCGGCGTCGCGGCTCGGGGGGACGACGCAGTGCCGTTCGCTCACGACGCGCCGCTCGGCGTTCGAGGCGACCATCGTCTCGATGAGCTCTCCTCCGGGAGCCGTACGGCCCATGGCTGCCCAGATCGTCAGTTCCAGCTCGGCCAGGGTGGCCGTCTCACGCTCGCGCCGGGCCGTGTCATAGGCCGACAACTCGGGGCTTCGCGGCCAGACATGACCGCTGACCGAGGCACCGACCAGGGCCAGTGCGGTGACGCGCTCCGGGTGGGCGAGGGCGAAGTCCAGCGCGGTCTCCCCGCCCATGCTCAACCCGACCAGCGCGGCTCGACGAAGGCCGAAGTGGTCAAGGACGGCGCGCAGATCCTCGACGTCGCTGAACGGCTCGCCCGGAGGCGTGGAGCGTCCCAGTCCGCGGGCGTCGTAGCGGATCACGTCGTGATGGCGGGCCAACTCGGGAACGATGGCGTCCCACAGACGGGAGTCCATCCCGGCGCCGTGCAGCAGCACGACCGGGCTTCCGGTGCCGTTGCGCTCGGCCCACAGTCGACCGCCGTCGGGAGTGGGAACGCGGACTTCACGTGGCGGCATGTCAGATCGTCCGCGGGTGTCGGTTGTCACGCTGTGATCATTTCAGAGCGTGACAACCAGGACGCCACGTTCGAAGCGAACGCCAGCCCACCCGGCCCCCGGCGGACGCTCCCGGACGGGAAGGGGCTGGTCCCACCAGCCCTCGGGGCGCGGCGCCGGGTCCTTCCTCAGCGCCCTCTTACCTCCGCCTTAAAGGCGTCCTAAGGATCGTCATCTTCCCCTCTCCACCGGCCTTTTCCGCCTCCGTGGCGGCTAGTTTTCTGGGCAACCCCCACACCACCCTCGTGAAGGAGCTGTCCCCCCATGACCTCTCGCCGCCGTACGGCCGCCACCGTTCTCGCCCTCGGTGTCGCGCCGCTCGCGCTCGCCGGGCTGGCTGCCGCGCCGGCCTCCGCGCACGGGTCGATGACCGATCCGGTGAGCCGGGTCTCGGCCTGTTACGCCGAGGGGCCGGAGAGCCCGAAGTCGGCGGCGTGCAAGGCGGCCGTCGCGGCCAGTGGGACGCAGGCGTTCTACGACTGGAACGCGGTGAACATCGCCAACGCCGCCGGGAAGCACCGCGAGCTGATCCCGGACGGCAAGCTGTGCAGCGCCGGCAACGACAAGTACCGGGGGCTCGACCTGGCCCGCGGCGACTGGCCGGCCAGCACGCTCGCCTCCGGCAAGCACACCTTCCGTTACAAGGGGACCGCACCGCACAGGGGTTCCTTCGAGCTGTACGTCACCAAGGACGGCTACGACCCCTCGAAGCCGCTGACGTGGTCGGACCTGGAGGCGAAGCCGTTCGCGACGGTCACCGACCCGCGGATGGAGAACGGCGACTACGTCTTCGACGGCACCGTGCCGAACAAGTCCGGCCGCCACCTGATCTACTCGATCTGGCAGCGCTCCGACTCCCCCGAGGCGTTCTACACCTGCTCCGACGTCGTGTTCGGGAAGGACAACGGCGACGCGGGCGGCGCCCCGGCGCCGACGGCGTCCGCGCCGACCGACGAGGAGATCAAGGACGGGGAGGACAAGTCGTCCGTGGAGCACGGCGGGCACGGTGACGACAAGGCCGAGACCGGGGCGGAGGCCACGGCGGCCGCACCGGCCGCCACGACGGCGCCCGCGTCCTCGGAGCCGGTCGCGCCCAACGAGCCCGCCGCCGCCGGTTCCGGTCCGGGCGAGAGCCTCGCCGAGACCGGGGGCGACGCCGCGACCCCGTACATCGCGGTCGGCGGCGCCGCCGTCCTGGCGCTCGGTGCGTCGCTGCTGTTCGCGGCCGTCCGCCGCAAGGCGGTCCCCGCGGGCCGGCACAGCCGCTGACGCCGTAGGGTCAGCCGATCACGGACGCGCAGGTGGTCGGGGTCGCGCGGGCCGGGTCGAGAGCGTTCGTCACCTCGTGGAACGTGATCCGGTCCAGCGTCCCGATCGCCACGTGCTCCGAGAGGTCCAGCGCGCACTTGTCCTGGATGACGACGTTGGTGACGTTCGGACCGTCGAGGAACCCCGAGCGGTACGGGGTGACGACCTCGTCGTACTTGGTCGCGATGACCGTGTACGTGACGCCGGGGACCGTGTCCCCGCCCTCGTTGAGCCGGGTGATGAACGGGGATCCCGCCATCTGGTCGGCGAGGCCCGGGGTGTTCGCGGTGATGAAGTCCTCGACACCGGGGAAGTACGGCAGCAGCTTGGTGAGGCCGAGGAGGGTCGTGCCGTGGTTGTCGGGGGCGATCCCGACGAGCGCGTTGACCTTCTCGGCCCCGCCGAGGAATTTGATGTAGTGGCGGGGCATCATGCCGCCCTGCGAGTGACCGACGAGGTCGGCCTCGGCGGCACCGGTGGCGGCGAGCACCTTGTCGACGTATACGTCGAGCTGCTCGGCCGACTTCTCGATCGGGCCAAGTCCGTGGAAGAACGGCACGTTCGGCAGCTGGCCGTAGTCGAGCGAGAAGACGCAGTATCCGCGGTTGACCAGGTAGGGCGCGAGGACCAGCCAGTTGTCCACGGAGTTGCCGAAGGTGCCGTGGACGAGGACGACCGGACGCGGGTGTGCGGCGGAGGGCTTGCAGGAGAAGTCGTTCCAGCCTCGGCTCGGGGCGGGTGCGGCCTGGGCCGATGCGGTGGGGGCGAGGGTGGCGGCGGCGGTCAGCAGCAGGACCGAGAGGGTTCTGAGCGCGTGTTTCCAGGGCAGCATCGTGCGATCTCCTTGCGGCTCAAGGGAAATCTGTGACGAACGATGGCAGCGAGCCCTGCGGTCCGGACCACAAGTGGGGATGCTCTGCTTCTAGCCAAGCTACGCACGAGTAGCCTCGACTGGGAAGTTACGCGTCGGTAAAAAGTGACTTCTCGTCAATAAGGAGTAGTAGCAGGCCGTACGAGTGCACGTCAGGCCGCCAGCGAGCCCGGAACGATCGCCCCCGGGCCGAACTTCGCCCGCGCCCGGTCCGCCACCGCCTCGATCCGGCGGGCCTTCTCGTCCGCGGGGTCGAAGGTCAGCTGATGCGCGGCCCCCTCCGCGGGCGCGAGCCCCTCCGCACGCAGCGCGATCCCCCGTACCCGGGCCCGCTGCAGCCCGAACGAACCGTGGATCGCGTACGCGAGCGCGGTGAGCGCCGCCGAGTGGGCGGTCGGCTCGGGCAGCGTACGGGTGCGGGTGGTGGTGGACCGGTCCGCGTACCGCACGGTCACCGTGAGGGAGCGGCACACCTGCTTCTCCTTGCGCATCCGGGCACCCAGCTCCCCGGCGAGCGCGAGCAGCGCCCTGCGATGCGTCGAGTGGTCCAACTCGTCCTGGGAGAAGGTCTGTTCGGCCGCCATCGAGCGGGAGAGCGCGTTCGGTACGACGGCGCTGCGGTCGAGCCCCCGGGCCCGCTCCGCCAGCTCGCGGCCGGCTTTCGCGCCGACGAGCCGCTGGAGCACGGCGAGCGGCGCGTCCGCGACCCGGCCGATGGAGTCGAGTCCGTACGCGCAGAGGGTACGGGCGGTGGCACGGCCGACCCCGTCGAGCGCGACGACCGGGCGTTCCCGCAGGAAGGCGGCCGGGTCCTCGACGACCAGGGTGACGCCGGGGCGTGCCTCGCGCGCCGCCATCCGGGCCAGCATCGGGTTCGGCCCGGCCCCGATGACGCAGTCGACCCCGTACAGGGCGAGCGCCCTGACCCGTACCACCGAGGCCAGCTCGACCGGGCTCCAGCCGAAGTAGCGCAGCGCGCCGCGCACGTCGGCGAGCAGGGTGTCGGGCGGGGCGGCCTCGACGACCGGGGTGAACTCGGCGAGCAGCCCGACCAGTCGGGGAAGCATCGCCTCTCCGAGGTCTTCGAGCCGGAACCGTACACAGAGGATCATCCCGCGCTCCCCGGACTCTGGTGCCACAGCTTCCTGGCCGGTGTCGCCGCGCCTTCGCCGGCCGGCTTCAGGTCCGCCCAGGCGTTCATCTCGTAACCGGTCTCCATCGTGATCCGGCGGCCGCCGTCGCCGTTTCCGGTGGGCGTCGGCGTGGGCTCCGCGAGCCGTGCGCCCACCGCGTCCAGCCCGCCGGTGGCCCGCAGCTCCACCAGCTCGGCGAGGTTCCAGGCCGCGGACCCGACCACGCTGAGGCTGCGCGGGCCGCGCCGCTGCACCACGCCCCGGACGAGGAGCAGCCAGGAGTGGAAGACGGTGTGCGCGCAGGCCTCGTGGGAGTCGTCGAAGAAGGCGAGGTCGACCAGGCCCGTGCCGTCGTCGAGCGTGGTGAAGATGACCCGCTTGCCGGAGCGGATCGGCGGGGTCTGGGTGGCCGCCTTGGCGCCCGCGACCAGGACGGTCTGCCCGTGCGGGGCCTCGCGCAGCCGCTTGGCGGAGACCACGCCGAGTTCGCGCAGGAAGGCGTGGTGGTCGCCCATGAGGTGGCGCGAGGCGTCCATGCCGAGGACGCCCAGCTCGGCGCTGAGCCGCTCCGACTCGTCGAGGTCGGGCAGGCCGATGGGGGCGGTCTTCCGGCCCTGGGCGAGCGGGAGCTGACCGCCGTAGGAGGCGGCTCCGCGCTGGGTGCGGTGGAGTTCGGTCAAGTGCAGGAGCAGATCACGGCGGTTGGCGCCGAAGGCGTCCAACGCGCCGACCTGTGCCAGCCGTTCGGCGACCGGCTTGCGCGGGCGGGCCCGCTCCCAGAAGTCGAGCAGCGAGGCGTAGGGCTGGCCGGCCTCGATCCGCGCGCTCTCCGCCTCGCTGATGCCGTGGACGTCGGCGAGGGCGAGCCGCAGGCCCCACCGCTCCGGCGGACCGGACACCAGTTCGATTCGATGGGCGACCGCCGACCGGTTCACATCCAGCGGCAGCACCGGCACCCCGCGCCGCCGCGCGTCCGCGAGCAGCAGCCGCTTCGGGTACATCCCCGGGTCATGGGTGAGCAGCCCGGCGTAGAAGGCCGCCGGGTGGTGCGCCTTGAGCCAGGCCGACTGGTAGGTGGGGACGGCGAAGGCGACCGCGTGCGCCTTGCAGAAGCCGTACGAGCCGAAGGCCTCCACGATCTCCCAGGTGCGGGCGATGACCTCGTAGTCGTACCCCCGCTTCTCGGCCCGCTGGGCGAACCAGATCTTGATCCGGCCCTGCGACTCGGGATGCGAGAGCCCGCGCCGGACCTGGTCGGCCTCGCCCCGGCCGCAGCCGGTCATGATCCGCACGATCTCGATGATCTGCTCGTGGAAGACGACGACCCCGTACGTCTCTTTCAGCGCCGCCTCCAGGTCCGGGTGCGGATAGCGGACGGGGGCCCGGCCGTGCCGGGCCTCGATGAACGGGCGGACCATGTCGGCGGCGACCGGCCCCGGCCGGAAGAGCGAGATGTCGACGACGAGGTCGTGGAAGGTGGCCGGCTGGAGCCGGCCGACCAGGTCGCGCTGGCCGGGCGACTCGATCTGGAAGCAGCCGAGGGTCTCGGTGGACTGGATGAGCCGGTACGTCGCGGGGTCGCCGGCCGGCACCTGCGCCGGGTCGTCGATGTCCGGCCGCTCGCCCGTGGCCCGCTCCACCTCCGCGACGGCATGGGCCATCGCGGACTGCATCCGCACCCCGAGGACGTCGAGCTTGAGCAGCCCGAGGTCCTCCACGTCCTCCTTGTCGAACTGGGCCATGGGAAATCCCTCGCCGCTGGTGGGCACGACGGGGGTACGGGTGAGCAGCGAGGCGTCCGAGAGCAGCACCCCGCACGGGTGCATGGCGATCCCGCGCGGCAGCGCGTCGAGGGCCTCGACCAGCTCCCAGAGCTTGCCGTACGTCTGCTTCTCGCCCGCGAGTTCGCGCAGCTCGGGCAGTTCGTCGAGGGCGGCGAGCGCGTCCCGGGCCCGGATGTGCGGGAACGCCTTGGCGATCCGGTCGATCTCGGCCGGATCCATGGAGAGCGCGGCGCCCACGTCCCGTACCGCGTGGCGGACCCGGTAGGTCTCCGGCATGGCGACGGTGGCGACCCGCTCGGTGCCGAAGCGGTCCATGATCGCGCGGTAGACCTCCAGGCGGCGGGCGGACTCCACGTCGATGTCGATGTCGGGCAGTGCGGTGCGGTTCTTGGAGAGGAAGCGCTCCATGAGGAGCCCGTGCTCGACCGGGTCGGCGTGGGCGATGCCGAGGAGGTGGTTGACGAGCGAGCCGGCGCCGGAGCCGCGCGCGGCGACCCTGATCCCCATGCCCTTCACGTCGTCGACGACCTGAGCGACCGTCAGGAAGTAGGTGGCGAAGCCGTGGTGGGCGATGATGTCGAGCTCGCGGTGCATCCGGTCCCAGTACACGCGCCGGCCGGGACCGCGGTCGTACCCCCGCAGCACCATGCCGGCGGAGGCCCGGGAGGCCAGCACGCGCTGGGCGGTGCGGTGCGCGGCGCCGACGAGGTACGGCTCGGGGAAGTGGGCGGAGCCCATGCCGAGGTCGTCCTGGGGGTCGACCACACAGCCGTCGGCGACCGCCATGGTCTGGTCGAGCAGCCGGTGCGCGGTGTCCCTGCGAAAGCCGGCCGCCTCGACGATCCGCTCGGCGGTGGCCAGCATGTCGCCGGCGTCCTTGAGCCATGCCTCGCCGCTGTCGAGCTCCTTGCGGGGGTCGATGGGGACGAGGCGGCGGGCGGAGTCGAGGACGTCGGCGACGGGTCCCTGACCGGAGTCCGCGTACCGGACGGCGTTGGTGAGGACCGGGCGGACGCCCTGCTCGGCGGCGAAGCCGACGGTGCGGGCGGCGAGCCGGAGCGAACCGGGCCCGGTGCCGGAGCGGCCGTGGTGGACGGCCTCCAGGCGCAGGGCGTCGCCGTACCGCTCACGCCAGGGGACGAGGAGCCGGGCGGCCCGGTCGGGGCGGCCGGCGGCGAGGGCCCGGCCGACGTCGGACGCGGGGCCGAGCAGCACGGTCAGGTCGTCGCCGTGGTTGGCGTCCCAGGGCAGCCGAGACTGCTCGCCCTCCGCGTGGGCGGCGGTGATCATCCGGCAGAGCGCGGCCCAGCCGGCCGCGGATCGGGCGAGGAGGACGACGCGGGACGCGGACTCGTCGACGAAGGCGCCGCCCCGCACGGGCACCCGCCGCGCGGAGGTCCCGGCCTCCCGCACCGGCCACCCGGCCGCGCCGGAGCCCCGGGCGGGCGCTCCGCCGGCACCGGCCACGGCCCGGCCGACCGCTCCCGCCCCGGAAGCGGACGGGGCGGACCCGTCGGCCGCGTGCCCCGCCGTGCCGGAGCCGTTGACGGCGCGCGCACCCGAGCCGCCGGCCCCGGCCACCCCCGGACCGAACCCGTTCACGGCGTACACGCGCGCACCACCGCCACCGTCGCCACCCCGCCCCTGCCCTCGCCCGGCCGGCGCCGGCATCGGATCCGCGACCGCGAGGTCCACGCCGAAGAGAGGGCGCACCCCCGCCTCCGCGCAGGCCTTCGCGAAGCGGACCACGCCCGCGACCGTGTCCCGGTCGGTGAGGGCCAGGGCGTCCATGCCCCGCTCGGCGGCGCGCAGGGCCAGCCGCTCGGGGTGCGAGGCGCCGTAGCGCAGGGAGAAACCCGATGCGGTGTGCAGATGCGCGAACCCCGGCATGTGCACCTCCCACATCGATTCGTACGTACGTTCCCACCCCCTCTTCCTCACCCTAACCCATTTCGAACGTGCGTACGATACGCCGCGCGCATCATCCGTTCGGCCCCATCCCACCTGCGCAAACACCACCCGCCCCGGAGCGTGGGGGCATGAGTCTCGCCGCTGAACTGAAGAGTGCCGTCACCCCGCGCGCAGCCCTGCTCGTCATCGGCGTGTTCGCCCTCCAGCTGCTGTTCATCACCTCGTACGTCGGAGCGCTGCACAACCCGAAGCCGAGGGACGTGCCCTTCGGTGTGGTCGCACCCCCACAGGTCTCCGCCCAGCTCGTCGGGCAGCTGGAGAGGCTCCCCGGCGATCCGCTGGCCCCCCGGACGGTCACGGACGAGGCCGAGGCCCGGAAGCAGATCCTGAACCGGGAGATCGACGGCGCCCTGCTGGTGCACCCGGCCCGGACCACCGACACCCTGCTCGTCGCCTCCGGCGGCGGCAGCGTGCTCTCCTCCGCCCTGGACACGCTCTTCACCAGGCTCGAGGCCGCCAACCAGCGCACCGTCAGGACCGTCGACGTGGCCCCCGCCTCCCCCCAGGACTTCGACGGCCTCTCGGCGTTCTACCTCGTCGTCGGCTGGTGCGTCGGCGGATACATCTGTGCCGCGATCCTCGCCATCAGCTCGGGCGCGCGACCCGCCAACCCCGAGCGCGCGATCATCCGGCTCGGGGTGCTCGCGGTCTACGCGATCCTCGGCGGCCTCGGCGGCGCGGTCATCGTGGGTCCGATCCTCGGCGCCCTGCCGGGCAGCGTCGCGGCGCTGTGGGGCCTGGGCGCCCTCGTCGTCTTCGCGGTGGGCGCGGCGACCCTGGCCCTGCAGTCGGTCTTCGGCATCGTCGGCATCGGTCTCGCGATCCTGCTGATCGTGGTCGCGGGCAACCCGAGCGCCGGCGGCGCCTTCCCGCTGCCGATGCTGCCACCGTTCTGGAACGCGATCGGCCCCGCCCTGCCTCCGGGCGCCGGGACCTGGGTGGCGCGTTCGATCGCGTACTTCAAGGGCAACGACGTCACCGGCTCGCTGCTGGTGCTCTCCGCCTGGGCGGTCGTCGGCAGCTCGATCACGCTGGTGATGTCCTCACTGAAGCGAAAGCCGGCACCGGAGCCCGCGGCCGAGGAGCCCGGCGCGGCCACCGCGTGAGCCGAAGGAGCCCGCGGGCGACCCGACCGCGAAATCCCTTGGTCCGTCGGCCACTCGGCGGCTAGGTTCGCGAGGCACACCACCCCCGAACCGACAAGGCTCTCTCTGTGACGATCGTCCGTCCCGCCCGTCCCGACGAACTCCCCGCCCTGGTCGAACACTCCGGTGACGCCGAGCGCAACGCCGCCACCCGTGCGTACCTCACCCAGCTCCTCGACAGCGCCTGCACCCGGCCCGAGTGGTGTCTGGTGGCCGAGGACGGCGACGGGCGGCTCACCGGCAGCGTGGTGCTGTGGACCATACCGGGACACGAAGTCCCGCTCGCCGTCGTGCTGTTCGAGGCTCCCGCGGACTCGCCGGAGACCGCGGCCGCGCTGCTCGACGCGGCGGCCGCGACGGCGAGGGAGCTGGGCGCGACGGAGCTGGAGCATGTCGTCGACTCCCCCGCCCAGGCCCCGCAGTTCCAGCGGAACCCGGAGCGCCGGGGCGAGCTGCTGCGGACGGCGGGCTACGAAGCGGTCCGCGACGGGCGCCGGTTCAGCCTCCGGAACCCCGGTGAATCCGGTGACCTGCCCGCCGACGATCCCCGTCTGACCTTCCGCTCGCTCGCCGAGCTCGGCCCCGAGCCCTTCGTCGCCGTCCTGGCGGAGCTGCTCGCGGACACGGCGGACGCCCGGCTCGCGGCGGACGTACGGCAGCACGGCGCCCGGCGCGCGGCGGAGCTGCTCTTCGAGGAGACGGCCGAGCTGAAGCACGAGCCCGAGTGGTGGGAGCTCGGTTACGACGCGGACGGCACCGTCGCCGTGATCAGCCTGCCCGCCGAGAACCCCAGCGTTCCGGTGATCGGCTTCGTCGGCGTCGCACCGGCCCACCGCGGCAAGGGGTACGCGACCTCGGTGGTGATCCGGGGCACCCGCGTCCTCGCCGCCGCGGGCGCCACCGAGATCCGCGGGGACTGCGACGCCGCCAACGTGGCGATGGCGAGGGCCTTCAAGCGGGCCGGATACGTGAACTTCGCCGACCGGCTGGAGTTCGCCCGGACCCTCTGAGACGAGGTACGGGCGGCCGGCCCGGCGGTACGCTGCGAGGCCATGGGCAAGCATGTGCGCACCGACGACGGCCGCCTGCTGATGGCCGAGGAATGGGGCAACCCCTCGGGCAACCCCGTACTGCTCCTGCACGGCACGCCGGGCAGTCGGCTGGGCACGGCGCTGCCCGACCTCACGGTTCACCATCCCGACGTGCGGTTCTTCGCCTACGACCGCCCCGGGTACGGCGGCTCGGACCGGCTCCCCGGCCGGCGGGTCTCCGACGCGGCCCGGGACGCCGCGACCGTCGCCGACGCGCTGGGGATCGAGCGCTTCGCCGTGGTCGGACGCTCCGGCGGCGCCCCGCATGCGCTCGCCTGCGCCGCCCTGCTGCCCGGCCGCGTCCGGGCGGCCGCGGCGCTGGTGGGCATCGCGCCCCGGGACGCGGCGGGTCTGGACTGGTTCGCCGGCATGACACCGTTCAACGTCCGCGAGTACGGCCTGGCCGCCGAGTCGCCCGAGCTGCTCGACGAGGACCTCGCGGCGCGGGCCGCGGCCGTCCGGAAGGATCCGGAGGGTCTCATCGAGGATCTGCGGGCGGAGCTGTCCGAGCACGACCTGCCGGTCGTCTCCGATCCCGCCGTGCGCGCCACGCTGCTGCGCGGCTACCGCGAGGCGCTCGGTTCCTCGCACCACGGCTGGACCGACGACTGCCTGGCCTTCACCCGCCCATGGGGCTTCGAGGTCTCCGACGTGACCGCACCGGTCCTGCTCTGGCACGGCCTCGACGACGCGTTCTCGCCGCCCTCCCACACCCGCTGGCTGGCCGGGCGGATCGCCGGATCCACGCTCGTCCTGGAGCCGGGCGCAGGTCACTTCGCGGCGCAGTACGCGCTCCCCCGTGTCCTGGAGTGGCTGCGGGCTCAGGAGGACGGCGGCGCGTAGCCGCTCGCCCGGGCGCCCTCGAGGCAGTTCATGATCCGCTCATGGCTGTCGCCCACCGTGTCGACGACCCGCACCCGGATGTAGAAGGCGTCGACCTCGCCGACGAAGCGCCGCGAGAAGGAGGCGACCGTCAGGGTGTCGTAGCTTCCGGTGCCCACCAGCGGGAACCGGCCGAAGGAGACGACCTGGAAGTCCTCCTTGACGGTCAGTCCTGCCGCGGTCAGCAGGTCCACCGCGCCGGCGACATCGGTCCACGACCGGGGCACGGACTCCCCGGGAAGGACGACCCCGCACTCGTACCGCTCGATCACGGCGGTGTGCTGCCCTCCGTTGAGCAGTCCGACCCGCCACTCGTCCGCGCCGCCGCGCAGGTTCCCGCTCGCCCAGTCGGCCCGGAGCCCGAGGTAGGGCCGTACGGTACGGGCGTACTGCGCCCGCCCCAGAACCGCAGCCGCCGCGACCGCGAGCAGGCTGCCCAGCGGCTCCATGTCCAGGAGCTGCAGCCGCCAGGGCCAGTCGGTCCTGGCCTCCTCGGTCATGTTGGCGCGCACGATCTCCCAGCCGAGGACGGCGGTGAGCAGCACGAGCAGCACGATCGGCGCCGTGTAGAGCAGGGGACTGCGCCGGACGCGGCGCTGGGGACGTGAGGCGTGTATCGCTCCGGGCCTTGACGTCACGCGCTCTCCCCCGCCACGAGTCCATGCGTCGGGGGGCGGCCGCCGCGCGCCCGCGGCCCCCGCCGGGCGCCTCCGAAATTACAGAATCACATTCTTCAGCACGCCCACCTGCACACACTCCCACGAGTCCTTGCGTCGGGCCCCCGGGGCACGGCATGCCCGGGGGACCCGACGTCGTTCGGATCATCGTGCTACGGAGGCGCCGCCTCCGGCTAGTACACGCTGACTCCGTAGGCGCTCAGCGCCTCGGTGACCGGCTGGAAGAAGGTCGTGCCGCCCGAGGAGCAGTTGCCGCTGCCGCCGGAGGTGAGGCCGATGGCGCGGCTGCCCGAGTAGAGCGGGCCGCCGGAGTCGCCGGGCTCGGCGCACACGTTGGTGCGGATCATGCCGTACACGATGTCGCCGCCGCCGTAGTTGACCGTGGCGTTGAGGCCGGTCACCGAACCGCTGTGGGTGCCGGTGGTGGAGCCGCGACGCGTCACGGACATGCCGACGGTGGCGTTGGCCGCGCTGGTGATGTCGACGCTGCCGACCGTGCCGGACTTGGTGACGGAGCTGTTGGTGTAGCGGACGATGCCGTAGTCGTTGGTCGGGAAGCTGGATCCCGAGGTGGAGCCGAGCACGGTGGTGCGGCCGGAGTTGGAGTACCAGGTGCCCGCGCCGTCGGTGCAGTGTCCGGCGGTGAGGAAGTAGTAGTTGCCCGCGCTGTCGCGGACGTTGAAGCCGAGGGAGCAGCGCCAGCTGGTCGCGTAGATCGCGTCGCCGCCGGAGATCAGCTTGTTGAACCTGCCGGGGGTGCGCTCGACGCGGATCGCTCCGGCGTTGGCGCCCGCCTGGCGCTTGATCTTGGCGATCTCCGCCTGCGACACGGTCGAGTCGGCGGTCACGACCAGGGTGTTGGTGGCCTGGTCGACGTGCCAGGCGGTTCCGGCCACGTCGGCGGCGAGCACGGCGTCGCCCGCGGCGGCGAGCTGCGTCGCGCCGAAGGTCTGTGCGGTGTCGGCGTTCGCGGCGGGGACGGCGACCGCGGCCGCGGCGGCGAGGCCGGTGGCGACGGCGAGCAGTCGGACGGTTCTCGTGGGGGTGGTGCGCTTGATCCTCACTTCGCGTTCCTCCAGAGGGGAATCGGGGACCCGACGTGGGGTGTCGGGCCCGTGAGGCGCGGCCCGGGGCCGGCGCTGTGGGGGAGTCTCGGGCCGCCCGCACCACTGCCGCAAGGGCGCCTTTCGGCCGTACCGTACGCCGCTCAACTACCGTCCGGTTCAAGGCGCTTGCAAGGGATTCGGTCAGCCCTCGACCAGCCGCCGCTCCCCCGCCGCCACCGCGGTGTCCAGGGTGTTGCCCGGTGGCGGGAACGGGCAGATGAAGTGGTCCGCGAAGGCGCACGGCGGCAGCAGCGCGCGGTTGAAGTCGACCGTCACCGTGCCGTCCTCGGCCGGTGCGGGGGGACGCAGGAAGCGGAAGCGGTAGCTGTCCCGGCCGCTGGTGAGGTCCGCGAAGACCGCCCACAGCGTGCCGTCGTCCTCCACCGCGACCTGGAGCGTGTGCTCGACGCCGTGCAGTTCGAAGGAGAGCTCGCCGGCGAGACCCAGCCCGCGCTCCTTCCCGTCGGCGTTCTCCACCCGGACGCCGCGGGACCGCTCGTAGGGCCGGAAGGTGCCGGGCACCACCCAGCGCTCGTCGTACGGTGTCGCCTCGATGCCCCGGAAGGCGCGGCGCGCCTGCGACTCGGGGTCGAAGTCCCGTACGGCCCAGAGCCCTTCGCGGCGCAGCACGACGAGCCGCCGGCCGGCGGACTCGGCCCGGGACTCGTGGATCGGGGCATGGTCCGCGGTGAGCCGGACGCTGCCGATCAGGGGCTTGCCGTCGACGGTGACGGCGTCCTCGGCGTCCGCCGTCAGGACCACCTCGTCGCCACTGTCGTGCCAGCGCCCGGGAACGGCCGGAATTCGCCCCTCCGGGTAGTCGGAGAGCCAGTACGTACCGGTGAGGGAGAGCGGGCCGTACGACGAGGAGACCGCCGCCGTGCGCTGTTCGTGCCAGTGCTGCCAGTCCTGCTGTGCGCCCTGTCGGGGATCCGTGCTCATGGTGTTCAACCTTTCCACAGGGCGTCAGCTCTTGGTACGTGGCTGGCCGTGCGGGTCGTCGGGTACGGCTGGTCAGAGGAGTTCGGGGAGGAACGCGCGGGTGCGCTCGTGTGGGGCTCAGACGCTGAGCCGGGCATGGAGGGACAGGTCGCGCAGCAGCGTCAGCGCGGCGCGCGCGGTCGCGTCGTTCTGGCGGAAGGCGGCGCCGCCGGTGCGCGGGCGGGTGAAGGCTCCGCCGGCCCGGGCGGTGGTGTGCGGGCCGAGCGCGAAGCGGCGCGGGTGCGGGCGCCCGCCGCGCTCCAGGATCCGCCCGTCGGCGGGGTCGACGGCGAGCAGCCCGGCGGCGGTGGCCCGAGCACCGTCCTCGTGGAGGGCGCGGAGCAGCGGGCTGCCGGTGTGTTCCAGGGTCGGGTCGGGGAGCCGGGCCTCGACCAGGGCGCGGGCCTCGGTCCACTGCCCCGGCACGCTCGTGGAGTGGGCACGGAAGACCCCGCGTTCCTCGTCGGCCACCACGGTCGTCCCGGCGCCGAGGAAGCGGACCATCCCGGCGCGGGAGAGGGCGAGCAGCTGGTGGAGCCGTGGGCCGGGCGGTCCGGAGGCGAGGAAGCTGAAGAAGCCGTGCCACCAGTCGCGCGGGTCGCCGGTGTCGCCGAGCCGGACGAGCTGGCCGTAGACCGAGAGCAGCGCGGTGAAGACCGCCAGGTCCGGGCTGTGTTCGGGGTCGTGGCGCCGGGCCAGGTCGTCGGCGATATGACGGCGCAGCCCGTCCTGGAGGGCCTCGGGCGAGGCGAAGCGCACTCCGTCCAGGGGGTGGTCGAGGGCGTCCAGGTCGAGCCGGTCGGCGGGGTCGGGGACGGCGGAGGCGACGAGGGCGTCCAGCTCGGCCCCGCCGGGGGCCGCGGCCGCGTACTTCTCCTCGAAGTCGGTCCAGGCGGCGGTGGTCCGCTCGGGGTGGGCGGCGAAGAGCCGGTGGTAGTGGGCCCAGCCGAGTTCCTTGTCGACGAGGGGCCGGATGTCGCGGCGGAAGTCGAGCCGCCCGGGCCGCCGCAGCAGCTCGTCGACCTGGGCGGGGCCGAAGAACCGGGGCAGCGGGGGCCGTTCGCCCTCCAGCGCGTACCCGATCTTGGAGTGGTACGGCACCCCGCGCCGGGATCCGACGTACAGGACCGGCTCACGCCCGGACGGTGCGTACTCCAGCCGCTCGCCCCGCTCCTCGTACCGCCCGCCGCGCCCCTCGGTGAGCAGCACCATCAGGTCGACGAAGGCGAGGCCGAAGCCGCGTACGAGCACCGGTTCACCGGCGGGCAGCGCGGACAGGTCGGTGTCGGCGGTGAAGTCGGGCGGGAGGTGGAGCAGCCCGTGGCGCTCGGCGAAGTCGGCCGACCGGCGCTGTTCGTCGTCGGGTTCGGCGTCGAGATGGCCGAGGGTCAGCACGACGAGGTCGGCGAGGAGCGGCACCGCGCGGTCCTCCAGCCAGACCCGCTGGTGCCCGTCGCGCGGCCCGCCGACCCGGACCGCGCGGGTGCGGTGCTCGTGGACGGTGACCGACGCGGGCAGCGCGGCGCGGGCCTGCTCGTACACCCAGCGCAGATAGGCGCCCTGCTGGGGGCGGCTGGGGAAGGTGCGGCCGTCGAGTCCGGCCCACTCGGCGAGGGTGGGTCCCGGCCGCACGGGGCCGTCGATGTCCACCGTCTCGTCGGTGAACATGGTGACGTCCTCGGCCTGCGAGTTCATCCAGAGCAGCGGCGACTGCTCGGAGCGCCAGACGCGTCCGGCGCCGGCCGGGTGCGGGTCGACGAGATGGACGTCCAGAGGCCGGTCCCCGTACAGCTCCGGCAGGTTGGCGGCGAGCCGTTCGAGGAGGCCGGTCCCCCGCGGCCCGGCGCCCACGATCACGACGGACGGGTTCCGTGTCATCGCGCACCGGCCGTGCCGCGGGCGTAGTACCGCTCCACGTAGTGCTGTCCGACGCTGAGGACCGAGGTGACGACGACGTACCAGACCGTGGCGACCAGGAGGAGCGGCACGACCTGGTAGGTGCGGTGGTAGACGAGCTGGACGGAGTAGAGCAGGTCCTGGACGGCGATGACGGAGACGATGGAGGTGCCTTTGAGCGTGCCGATCAGCATGTTCCCGGCGGGCGGGACGATCGAGCGCATGGCCTGCGGCAGCACGATCCGGCGGAGCCGGCGCCACCGCCCGAGGCCGAGGGACTGGGCGGCCTCGATCTGGCCGCGGTCGACGGACAGGATGCCGCCGCGCACGACCTCGGCGGCGTACGCGGCCTCGTGCAGGGTCAGTCCGATGATGGCGACCGCGACGGGGCCGAGGAGGTTGACCGTGTCGATGCCGAGGATCGTCGGGTAGAGCGCCCCGATGTTGAACCAGAAGAGCAGCTGGACCAGGATCGGCGTGGAGCGGAAGAACCAGATGTAGCCCCAACTGACGGCGCGGAGCACGGGGTTGCCGGAGAGCCTGAAGACGGCGAGCAGAGTGCCGAGGGCGAAGCCGAGGAGCATCACGAGGGCGGTGAGCCAGAGGGTGAGGCCCAGTCCGCGCAGGACGGCGGTCGAGGTGAAGTAGTCGCCGACGACGTCCCACTGGAAGGCTTTGTTGCGGACGACCGAGACGGTTCCGAGCGCGAGGAGCACCGACACGACGGTGGCCGCGGCCCATTGGCCGGTGCGGCGGGCGGGGACGATACGGAGGTGGGCGGCCGGCGGGGCCGCGGAAGGGGTCTTGGTGAGGGTCGCGGACATGCGAAGGCTCCGTGGATTCCAGAGACGGATCGAACACGGGTGTGCGCCTTCACGCGCGGCGAGCACGGATCCGAGCCCCTCAGCTCGATCCGCCCCTTGAGGCTACGGCGACGGAGCGCTGCCTTGTCAAGGCTGTCCGAGGGATGAGCCGTACGTCTCATCGTGGTTGACGGGCAATCGGATACCTGTTCCACTTGGGCCATGCATTCGCAGCAGTGGCTGGTCACGCGCTCCCACATCGACTTCGGTCGCGTGTGGTCCTCTTCCTGTTGAGCCGACCCCCTGCGTTTCGCCTGCCCGCACCCTTCCGCGCGGCGCCTTCACCTGTGTAGCCGAGCTCGACTCCCCTCGCTCCGCCCTGCCGTGTCCTTCTCCTGAGGGACACGTATGACCTTCACGCCCAGCCGTGGATCCGCGCCGTCCGTGCGCCGGACCGCGGTCGACGCCCTTCGGCGCGCCCGCTTCTCGACGAGCCGGCGCACGAGCACCCGACCCTCACCACCGGCCCGCGCCGGCCCGCGGTCAAGAGCCTCTCTCCGGCCGCCGGTTACCGCCCGCTCTCCGGTCCGTCCGCGGATCCGGAGTCGATCGGCCTGCTGCCGCTCGAGAAACACCTGGAGACCCCGAAGCCATGAGCCTCACCAGTACACAGCGCCACACGGTCGCCTTCGCCCTGATCACCGCGGCCGCGCTCACCCTCACGGCCTGCGGCTCGGGCGAGCCGACGGCCGCGCCGGCCGGTGCGACGGGTGCGAAGAAGGGCGCTGTGCCGACGGCCGACGTGGTCTCGACGATCGCGAAGGACGAGGCGGCGGCGGAGCTGCTGCCCGCGGACGTACGGCAGCGGGGCACGATCTCCGTCGCCTCCGCGACCGGCACCCTGCCCGGCGCGGCCTACCTCCCGGACGGGAAGACGCTGGTCGGCGCGGACGTCGACGTCACGGACGCGGTGGCGAAGGTGCTCGGGCTCCGGGTGAACCGCGCGGTGGTGAGCTGGGAGGCGATCCTGCCGGCCCTCGGCAGCGGGAAGTACGACGTCGGCACGGGGAACTTCGGCGTGACGGAGGAGCGGCGCAGGACTATCGACTTCGTGACCTACATCAACGACGGACAGGGGTTCGCGGCGCGCGCGGACAGCCCGCTGAAGGAGGTCACCGACCTGACGCAGCTGTGCGGTCTGAACGTGGCGACGGGCGGCGGCACGACCTTCGAGGCGACACTGGAGAAGAACCGGCCGCGGTGCGCGGCGGCCGGCAAGAAGCCGTACGACGTCCAGGTCTTCAACGACCTGGGCGCCCAGTGGATGTCGCTCCAACAGGGCCGCAGCGATGTGCTGATGAGCACGGTCAACGGCCTGAGGTACGCGGTGACCCAGCAGGAGAACGTCACGTTCCTCAACGAGTACCGCCGCCTGGACGTCGGCTTCGCCTTCAAGAAGGGCACACCGCTGGCTCCTGCGTTCCAGGCGGCGGTGAACAGGCTGAAGGCGGACGGCACGTACGACCGGATCCTGAAGAAGTGGGGCCTGACGGCCTCGGCGATCGCCGAGTCCCGCATCTCCCCGCCGGAGATCCCGGCGCCGAAGAAGTGACGGTACGTGCCGGGGCTCCGCGCGCCCCGGCACGTACCGGCGGTCGTCGACGGTCCGTCAGCAGCCGTCGCAGGGGCAGCAGCAGTCGCAGGCGTTGCCGTCACAGTTGCAGTCGCAGTCCCGGCAGCAGCCCTCGCGCTTCTTCCGGGACCAGGGACCCTCGTACTCCTTCGCGCAGCAGATCTGGCAGGTGCAGAACAGCCAGGTGAACGCGACGCAGCCACCCAGGAAGGAGCGCGGCTTGGGCTTCGGGGGCTCGCCGCCACCGAACTGCGGCGGCATCCCACCGGGGCCACCGGGTCCTCCGGGGCCGCCAGGCCCACCGAATCCCCCGCCGTCGTAGGCACCGCCGCCATAGGGACCGCCGCCGTAAGGGCTGCCCCCACCGCCGTAGGGGTTCCCCTCGCCCCCGTACGGATTGCCGCCCGCGTACGGGTTGCCGGGTACGGGGCCCTGTCCCGGCCCCGGCGTCCCGTGCGCGCAGGTCGTCGTGCCGAAGGCCCGGTCCACCGACGTGCGGAGCTCGTGCGCGAGCAGCACGTGCGCCAGCTTCCCGTTCACGAACTCGGCGTCCCGCAGCGCCAGCCGGATCCCGTGCAGCGCGTCGTCCGCGAGCCGGCGCGCCTCCTCCAGCGAGGTGCCCGTCGCGGTGAGCGGGTTCCAGGCGCCCGACGCGGCGTCGGCCTCGCGGTCCTCCACGGCGTCCAGCAGATGCGCGAGCCGCCCGAAGAGCCGCCCCGCCTCGGCCAGCGGCTCCACGTTCTCGGGCCGGCCCGCCAGAAGCGCGGTGTGGGCGAATGCCGCGGCCGTCGCCGTCTCGGTCGGCTCGGTCACGACGAGGAGCGGTGTGCCGGGTCCGGCGAGCGTCTCGATGCCGGTCTGGCGGTCGACGGCGTCCACCAGGACCGCCGTGTCGAAGCCGAGCTCGCGTCCGGTGCGCGCGCCCGCCCGGTCCCAGGACCTGGCGACCCGGCGGGCCGCCGCGGCCACCGGTCTGCGGGCCAACAGCCCGTCCCGGTCGGCGACGTGGTCCCGTACCTTCGCCGAGGCGAGGACGAGCGAGACCGCCGCGGCGAGCCGGGCGCCCTCGCCCTGGGCCACCGGCGCGGTCTTCATCTGGCGCAGCGGGCAGGGGCCCGCGGTGCGCCGTCCGCCCGGGACCGAGCCGGTCTGAGCCTCCGTCAGAACGGAGACTATGAGGCCGTCGTAGTTGGTGACCACCCTGGCGAACTGCCCGTGGTCGGCCCGAAGTGCCAGGCAGAGGCCGCAGAGATGGGCCATCCACTCGGTCTTGAGGCCGTCCGTGAGCCGATGCGTGCAGGGCCTGACGATTCCGAACAAGGAGACTCCCCCGTGAGTCGTGCGCGCGTGCTTCAGCGCTCCGCGGACATCGTATCGAGCCCGCTCGTTCACCCGGACGCTCCGACCGTCACCCTTCTGGCCCGACTTTCATATTTTAAGTTGCACACCCCATCCGGAACCTCCGTCAGGCCCCGTATACCGCAAGATTCCTGACGATTCGCCAGAATTCAGACCTCACGTTCTGCACCAGTACCGTCACGAAACCCGCGCGCGCCGACTATCCACTTGGCGCGCGATCCGCATCATGGACGACGATAGGGATTGCGGAACCACAAGTGACCGCGCTGAAAGGAGGCGTCCATGGGATCGGTGCGCAAGGCGAGTGCCTGGCTGGGACTCGTCGAGGACAACGACGAGCGTTACTACGACGACGAGTACGCCGAGGGTGCCGAGAACGGCGACGCCTGGGTGACGGACCCTCGGGTCCGGGTGGCGTCCGACACGGCGCAGGAGCACGGCCGCCGTATCGCGACCGTCTCTCCGGACGGGTTCCGGGACGCCCGGGGCATCGGCGAGCTCTTCCGGGACGGCGTCCCGGTCATCGTGAACCTCACGGCCATGGAGCCCTCCGACGCCAAGCGCGTGGTGGACTTCGCCGCCGGTCTCGCCTTCGGTCTGCGTGGATCGATCGAGCGGGTGGCGACGCGGGTCTTCCTGCTGACCCCCGCCGACACCCAGATCATCAGCGGGGACCCCACGGGCCGTGCGCAGGACGGTTTCTTCAACCAGAGCTGAACCGCGAGCAGCTCCCGGCGGCAGCGCTGGGTGGGGGCACCTCCCGGCCGCACTGCTGGGTGGGGGCACCTCCCAGCGGCAGCGCTGGGGGAAAAGAGCTCGCCGTTCAACGGAACGGATCGCGGTGGGGCGCCTCAGCGCGCCGTGCGTCCGGAGCGGGCCGTTTCGATCGGCTCGCGGGTGGCAGGCACCCGTACCTCCTCGGGAGCCGGGGCCACCAGGCCCTTCGGATCCACCAGGCCTCCCGCCGGGTCCGCCGGGTCCTCCGGATCCACCGGGCACTCCATCACCCGCGGCAGCCGCAGCGCCATCAGGGCGCCGAGGAGCAGCAGGCCCGCGCTGACGAACAGCGTCACGTGCAGTCCGTCCACGAACGCGTGCCGGGCCGCGTGGTACAGCGCCGTCCCGGCCGTGCCGCCCAGCTGGTCGGCGACCTGATACGCCTCCCCCAGCGAGTTCGCGGCGGCCCGGCTCGCCGCGTCCGGAACACCGGGGACGGCGGAGAGGCCGGGGGCGTACGCCGCGTTCATCACGCTGCCGAGCAGCGCGATGCCCATGCCCGCGCCGAGCTGGTACGAGGTCTCGCCGATGGCCGCCGCGCCGCCCGCGCTCTCCGGCGGGGCCTCGCTCAGCATCGACTCGTAGGCGGAGAAGAGCGTCGTCTGCAGTCCGAAGCCGAGCAGCACGAAGCCGCAGGTGAGCAGGAGCGGCCGGTCGTGCTGGCCCATGAGGACCAGGAGCAGGACGGCGGCGGCGGTGAGCACGAAGCCCCAGCCGACCATCCGGCGCGGGCCGATCCGGCGCAGGGTGTACGAGCCGGTGGCGCCCGCCGCCATGGCGGCGAAGGTGAGCGGCAGCAGCCGGAGCCCGGTCTCCAGCGGGCTCAGCCCGAGGACCAGCTGGAGGTACTGGACGGCGATCAGCTCCAGGCCGACCAGGGCCAGCATGGCGAGCACGATGCAGCCGACGGAGGTGGTGAACGCGGCCCGGGAGAAGAGCCGCATGTCGATCAGCGGGTGGGCCCGCCGCCGCTGCCTCCGTACGAAGAGGATCAGCAGGGCCGCCCCGATGAGCAGCGGTCCGGCGGTCGGGTACACGAAGAGGTCTTCGCCGGCGCCGATCCGCTTCACCCCGAGGACCATGCCGAGCACACCGGCCGCGGCCATGAGCGCGCCGAGGACGTCCCAGGGGCCGTCGTCGCGGCCCTTGGACTCGGGGAGCAGCCAGCGGCCCAGCGGCAGGATCAGCGCCATCAGCGGGATGTTGATCAGGAAGACCGAGCCCCACCAGTAGTGCTCGACCAGGAAGCCGCCGAGCACGGGCCCGGTGGCGGCGCCGACGGCGGCGACCGCCGTCCAGATGCCGATGGCGGTGGCCCGCTCGCGCCGGTCGGGGAAGACCGCCCGGAGGATCGAGAGGGTGGCGGGCATGATCATCGCGCCGCCGACGCCGAGCAGGGCACGGGCGCCGATCAGGACCTCGGGTTCGGTGGCGAGGGCGGCGACCGCGGAGGCGACGCCGAACAGCGCGTAACCGAGGAGCAGCACCCGCCGCCGTCCCACCCGGTCGCCGAGCGTGCCGAAGAGGATCAGCAGCGAGGCGCAGATGAGGGGATAGGCGTCGACGATCCACAGCAGCGCGGTGGAGCTGGGGCGCAGGTCCTCGGTGAGGGAGGGGACGGCGACATGGAGCACGGTCGCGTCCAGCGCGACCAGCAGCAGGCTGACGCAGAGGACGACGAGGACGACCCAGCGGTTGGCTCCGCCGCCGGCGGCGCGGAGCCGTGCTCCGGCCGTGATCGTCCGCTGCATGTACGTACCTCCCAATGGATCCCTCGCGCTCGGTGGGCACCGGCCGGGGCGCGGGCCTCGGGGCGGCCCGGCATCGACGGGCGAGTGAGCCGTCAGCGTACGCGAGTTCAGGGCCCGAGCGCGTGGTGCAGCTCTCACCCCGGCGGGCCGCGGAGTGTGGCGTACGCCACTCCACCCGCACCGCGCGTCGCATGGAATTCCATGCGTACAGACGTTTGAAGCATTTCCGTGATGTACAAACAGACTTCCGGAAAGTCACCCGGCGGCAATAGGGCAGAAGGTCATCGGATTCTCAGACGTACGCCAGGAATAAACACCGGTCTGAGACCTACTCCACATCACATCGTCATCACGAAGACACCGGATCGACCAAGGTCGCTACTCACTCCCTGTAACGTCGATTGGGTGCGAACCGACATCTTTGCCCGGCTGGACCGGGAGCCGGAACCGCCGAAGATAGAGGTCCCGGGGATGACCCGCACGCGTCTCGCCCTCTTCGGCGGGACGCTGGCGTTCTATCTCGCCATCGTCGTGGCCGTGCTCCTGTCGACCTGGCTGGTGACCCTCGACTGGAAGATCATGCTCTTCCGGCCGTACCAGCAGTGGCCGGAGATCCACGGCTTCCTCGACTACTACGTCGTCCTCGGCCAGCGCGGTCCCACCGCGGTGATGGTGGCGGCCTGGCTGGGCTGGCGCTCCTGGCGCCAGCACACGCTGCGGCCGCTGCTGTCGCTCGGCGCGGCGCTGCTCCTGCTGAACGTGACGGTCGGCGCGGTCAAGCTCGGACTCGGCCGTCTCGGCCCCCACTACGCGACACAGGTCGGCTCCGCCGAGCTCTTCGCGGGCGGCGATATATTTCCGTCCGGACACACCGCCAACGCGGTCGTGACCTGGGGAATCCTGGCCTATCTGGCGACCACTCCGCGGGCCCGGCGCTATCTGTCGGCCCTCTCGGCCGTGGTCGCGCTCGGTGTCGGCCTCACCACCGTCTACATCGGTACGCACTGGCTGAGCGACGTGCTGCTCGGCTGGGCCGCGGGGCTCCTCATCCTGCTGGCCCTGCCGTGGTGCGAGTCGCCGATCGCCCGGGCCGAGGCGCTCATCCTGAGCCTGCGCGACCGCCTGCGCGAGCAGCTTCGGGCCCGCCGCCGGCTGGTGCCCTCGCTGCCCGTCGCGACCGGTGGACCGCGACCCGCGGTGTACCCGCAGCGGCCGACAGCGGCCGAGGAGCCGGTCCGGGAGATCATCGGTGTCAGGAGCGGGCGGTCCGCCGCCGCGCGCGGCGAGGGGCGGCTCGCTCCGCCGCTCACCACTCCCCGCGCGCACTCCCCGCACACCACGCACTCCGCCCATGGCGTGCGCTCCGAGCGGACACCGGTCACCCCGGCCGGCAGCCGCCGCCCGCCGCACTCGCGGCCGCTCACCGGCGGCTGACCCCCGTCACGACCGCATGAGGAAGGGCCCCGGCTCGACGGCCGGGGCCCTTCCTCGTACGGGCGTCTACCCCAGCCAGCAGCGGGTGACGGTGCCCTCCGTCACCTCGAAGTTGATGCGCCCCTCCAGGTACTCCATGGTGATGATCGAGCCGGGCGGCAGGGACCGCACCACGCTCCAGCCGTGGTCCCGGGCGAGCTCTTCGGCCCGCTCCCGGGCCAACCCCACATAGTCGTCCGGCGGTACGGGAGAGGTCTGCTTCGGTGTCATGCAACTCACGTTAGTCCCTTACCGGTCACGCTTGTGTCACAGCTTCTCGACATATGTTTGACACGGCCGCCGTCACCCGAGAGGGCACTTTCCGGCCGAATCTCCGGCAATTGCAGGCCCACTCGCATCGTTCGCACAAGGCCCTTCGGAATTCCTTCGCACCCGCCCCCCAAGGGAATTGGGAGGGCGCGGGACGGCCGTCCGGTATTCACGATTTCCCCGCACGATGCGCACACGTTCGGCCGATCGGAGCAGCCCCGTCGGCCCGCCTCCCGAGCTCCTGGACCTGGGGCGCGCATCATGTCCGGACGATTCGGAACCGGAGGCATCGATGGGCATCGACACCGCGCACGCGGCCGTCGAATCACCTCGGGAACGGCATGGGCGGGTCCTGATCGACTGGCTCACCACGACCGACCACAAGAAGATCGGCCACCTCTACCTGGTCACCTCGTTCGTCTTCTTCCTGGCCGCCGGGCTCATGGCGATGCTGATGCGGGCCGAGCTGGCCCGCCCCGGACTCCAGCTGATCGACAACCAGCAGTTCAACCAGGCGTTCACCCTGCACGGCACGATCATGCTGCTGCTCTTCGCGACGCCGACCTTCGCCGGCTTCGCCAACGAGCTGGTGCCGCTCCAGATCGGCGCCCCGGACGTCGCCTTCCCGCGGCTGAACATGTTCTCGTACTGGCTGTTCCTCTTCGGCGGCCTGATGGTGATCGGCTCCCTGCTCGTGCCGAGCGGACCCGCCGCCTTCGGCTGGACCGCCTACGCCCCGCTCAACAGCCTGGAGCGCTCCCCCGGCATCGGACCGGACCTGTGGATCATGGGGCTCGCGCTCTCCGGCTTCGGCACGATCCTGACCTCGGTGAACTTCCTGGCGACGATCGTCGGGATGCGCGCGCCGGGCATGACCATGTTCCGGATGCCGATCTTCACCTGGAACATCCTCTTCACCACGATCCTGGTGCTGATGGCGTTCCCGGTGCTCGCCGCGGCGCTGCTCGTCCTGGAGTCGGACCGGCGGTTCGGCTCGCTGGTCTTCCAGCCGGAGAACGGCGGGGCGCTGCTGTGGCAGCACCTCTTCTGGTTCTTCGGCCACCCCGAGGTCTACATCATCGCCCTGCCGTTCTTCGGCATCGTCAGCGAGATCATCCCGGTCTTCGCCCGCAAGCCGATCTTCGGCTACGCCACCCTCATCGCCGCCACCATGACGATCACCGGTCTCTCGGTGGTGGTGTGGGCGCACCACATGTTCGCCACGGGCGCGGTGCTGCTGCCGTTCTTCTCGCTGCTGTCGTTCCTCATCGCCGTGCCGACCGGGGTGAAGTTCTTCAACTGGACCGGCACGATGCTCAAGGGCTCGCTCTCCTTCGAGACCCCGATGCTGTGGTCGGTCGGCTTCCTGGTCTCGTTCCTCTTCGGCGGGCTGACCGGCGTCATCCTCGCCTCGCCGCCGATGGACTTCGCCGTCACCGACTCGTACTTCGTCGTGGCCCACTTCCACTACACGGTCTTCGGCACGGTCGTCTTCGCGATGTTCGCCGGCTTCTACTTCTGGTGGCCCAAGTTCACCGGCAAGCTGCTCGACGAGCGGCTGGGCAAGGTCCACTTCTGGACGCTCTTCGTGGGCTTCCACACCACGTTCCTCGTACAGCACTGGCTGGGCGCGGAGGGTATGCCGCGGAGGTACGCCGACTACCTGGACGCGGACGGCTTCACGGCGCTGAACACGGTCTCCACCATCGGCGCGTTCCTGCTCGGCGCCTCGACGCTGCCGTTCCTGTACAACGTCTGGCGCACGGCCCAGTACGGGGAGAAGGTCGAGGCGGACGACCCGTGGGGGTTCGGGCGCTCGCTGGAGTGGGCGACCTCGTGCCCGCCGCCCCGCCACAACTTCGACGCTGTTCCGCGGATCCGCTCCGAGTCGCCGGCGTTCGATCTGCACCACCCGGAGTTCGTGGCCTTCGAGCGGGCCCGGATCAGCGCTCCGAGCGCTCCAGAGCGCGGGAAAGCCGGTCCCTGACGCCACGGATCCAGTCGTCCAGCTCGCGTGGCTCGACGACCTCGAACTCGAGGCCCAGCATCATCACGTGGATCACGAGGTACTCCAGGCTCCCCGCGCCGGTGCGGAGCAGACAGGAGCCGTCCCCGTCCGCCTCCAGGACGCCGTCCATGGGACCGACGGCCTGGACTGCCTCGGCGAGCGGGACATGGAGCCGGATCGTCGCCCCTGCCGCGTAGGCCGCAGTCGAGACGCCCTCCGAGACGTAGGCCGCCAGGTCCTCGGCGGGCGGCTCGCGGGGCGGGAAGCGGGGGCCGTGCGGCGGCCTCGGCTCGATCCGGTCGGCCCGGAACGTACGCCAGCCTGCGCGGTCGAGGTCCCAGGCGACCAGGTACCAGCGGCGTTCGGTGCACACGAGGCGGTGCGGCTCGACGGTGCGGCGGGTGGCCGTGCCGCCGTGGTCGCGGTACTCGAAGCGGAGCCGCTCGCTGTCCCTGCAGGCGTTCGCGAGCTCGGTCAGGACGGCGGGGTCGACCTGCGCCTGCGGGGCGCGGAGCATCGGCACGGTGAAGGCGTTGAGGGTGCTCACCCGGCGCCGCAGCCTGCCCGGCAGCACCTGCTCCAGCTTGGCCAGGGCGCGTACGGAGGTCTCGCCGATGCCCTCGACGCCCTGGCCGGCCGCCGTGCGCAGCCCCACCGCCACCGCGACGGCCTCGTCGTCGTCGAGCAGCAGCGGCGGCAGCTCGGCACCGGCACCGAGCTGGTACCCGCCACCGGTACCGGGGCTGGCGTTGACCGGATATCCGAGCTCACGCAGCCGGTCGACGTCCCGCCGCACGGTGCGCGGGGTGACCCCGAGCCGCTCGGCGAGATCGGCCCCGGACCACTCGCGATGGGCCTGCAGCAACGAGAGCAGACGCAACAGTCGTGCGGAGGTCTCCAACATGGGCCCGAGTCTGCCAGCAGTCGAGGACAGCTACGGTCCTCGACTGCTCGCCGCCGGACGGGGCCGGAACCCGACGGCGGGCGGCGGCCTCGGAAGCCCGGCCGACTCGCCCCGCGCGACGGCCGGGACACACGTCGCCCGACGGCGGGCCGACCCGAGGCCGAGGGGCGTCGGGACGGCCGGACCGGCCGGCGACCCGACAGCCGAGCCGACCCGGGACCAGGCCGAACGGCGACCGACAGCCGGTCCCACCGGGACCCGGACAGCCGGGTCGACCGACCCCGCCCAGCTCTCGGGCGCCCGCCTCCCGCTCAGCGGAAGCGGCGGACCAGGACTCCCGTGCGGCGCTTCAGCTCGTACACCGCGTCGATCGCGCCGCCCACCGCCCGGTGGACGGCCTCTCCGAGACCGCCGTGCGTGCGGCGGCTCGCGCCGCGGGCCACGAGCTCGGACCAGATCTCCTCGTGGCGGGCGGCGATGCGCACCGGGTCGAAGCGTTCGGACGCCGTCAGCGCGGCGCGCGCGGTCTTGGCGCGCAGCTCGTCGTCCTCTATGAGGTCCAGCAGCGCCCGGGCGATCGCGGCCACGTCGTCGACGGGCACCAGACGGCCGTCGACCCCGTCCTCGATGATCTCGCGGGGGCCGTGGCAGTCGGTGGAGACGACCGGGAGCCCGCACCGCATCGCCTCGACGATGGTCATGCCGAACGACTCGCGCAGCGAGGTGACGGCGGCGATCGAGCCCTTCGCCCACTCCTGCTCCATCGGATTGGCCCAGCCCATGAGGAAGACGTTCTCCTCGAGACCGCGCTCCTTGATGCGCCGCGCGAGCGTGGCCTTCGTGTCGTCGACGGCGTCCCCGGTGCCGTAGATCCGCAGCTTCCAGTCCGGGCGGGCCGCCGCCACCTCGGCGAACGCGTCGATCAGCACGTCGTACCGCTTGACCCGCGTCAGCCGCCCCGCCGCGACGACGGTCTTCGCGGCGGGATCGGCGGGCGCCACGCTCGGCGCGGGCACGCTGTTGGGCACCGCGTCGATCCGTACGCCCGGCAGCTTCAGCCGGGACCGGTAGGCACGGGCGTCGGCCTCGGTGACCGTCGTGACCGCGTCCAGGAGCGCGTACTGGTGGCGGATCTCGCGGCGCAGCCGGAAGGTGTGCCCGGCAAGCACCAGATGCTCCTGGCCGACCAGGACCGGGCCGCGCCGTGCCTGCTTGGCGAGGTGGACGTTGAGCCCGGGGCGGGTGGCGACCAGCACGTCGGCCTCGACGCCCGCGAGATGCTCGCCGATGCGCGCGTCGGTGAGCGCGCTGTACTGCTTCCACCGGCCGTCGCCGCGCGGGAAGACCGTCGCGGGCCGGGAGAAGTCCGGGTGCTCCCCGTCGTATCCGGGGCTGTCCTTCCGCAGGTCCACGAGGTGACGCAGGGTCACTCCGGCGGGCAGGCCCAGGATCGGCTCGTCGCGGTGGCGGAAGACGGACACGATCTCCACCTCGTGACGCTCCGCCAGGTCCTGGGCCAGGGTGAACGTCGTCCGGATGGTTCCGCCGATGTGGTAGGCGTTGTGGAGCAGAAAGGAGATGCGCATCGGGTTGCCGGTTCCCCCCGGTGAAGTGGTCGGACCGTGGCGACTGTACTGCCCGTCCGGTGCCCGCTTCACGGTCGGTAGCCGAGTTGGGGAACGGTGGCGCAGTTCGTGGTCATCTCTCCCTGGCTGACCCAGCCCCGCCCGTCCTGCCAACGGGCCACGGACAGACAGGTGTGACGGTCCTTCGGCGGCTCGGCGAGCTTCTCGAAGCGGACCGGCAGCAGCAGTCCGCGGGCGGTGTACGGCTCCGGCCGGTTGACGAACTCCTCGACGCAGGCGCGGGTGAGCCGGTCGCCGCAGGACAGCGCCGCGTCCGTGAACCACATGGCGGCGGCCCAGCCCTCCAGTTGCCACTGGGAGAGCGGCCGGTCCCCCATCGCCGCCCGGAACTCCCGTACGGCAGGTTGCCCGGTGTCCTCGTAGTTGCGGCTGGATCCGGTCACGAAGAGCGCCGCGCGGCAGGCGGGGGACGCGGCGTAGTCGCGGGGCACGGTCGAGGACCAGTTCTGCACGTTGGTCACCTTGGCGGTGACGCGGACGTCCAGCGCCTGCATCGCCTCGCAGAGCTGGGCGTTGCCGTGCGTGTCCATCGCGTCGAAGACGAGGTCGGCGCCCTGCGCCTTCAGATCCGCCGCCACGGCCCGGAAGTTGGGCAGGGCGAAGTCGACCTGTTCGTCGACGACCTTGTACCCCTCGGCCCGCAGGCCGTCGGAGATCAGCCGGGCGTACGCCGTCGAGGCGGCCTGGTTGTAGGCGACGACCGCGGCGGTGCGAGCGCCGTGCTCGCGCTTGAAGTAGCGGTAGACCTCGGTCCCGCCGTACAGCACCCCGTCCCAGCCGGGAGCCTTGCCGGTGCGCGGGGCGAGGCTCCCGTAGATCCCGTACAGATGCGGATAGGTGTCGTACGCCGGGGTGAGCGGCTGGCCCCCGATGTCGGGGACGCCGGCCTTCGCGACGAGCGGGGCTCCGGCGTAGTCGAGCGCGGTGGTGGCGACCAGGGCGAAGACCTTCCGTTCGTCGATCAGCTTGTGCACGCACTCGTTGTTGCCGACGCCGCTGCCGCCGTCGTCGCAGGTGACGACCTCGACGCGGCGTCCGTTCAGGCCCCCGCGGGCGTTGAGGGCGTCGAACCAGGCGCGGGCGCCGTCGCGCGTGCCGGTGAACGCGTCGCCGCCGACGGGGCTGGTGGCGCTGGTGATGACGCCGATCCGGAGCGGCTCACCGCCGGAGGGGGAAGTGGCGGTGGGCCGCGTCTCGAACGCGCGCTCCGGGAGCCGGCTGCCGCAGGCCGCGGTCAGGGCGAGCAGCCCGGCGAGGAGCAGCGCCGCAGCGGTCTCAGCAGCCCGGAACGGTCGCACCGCTGAGCTGCGCCAGGCCGCAGAGGGTCTTCACGGACACCTTCCAGGTGTCGTCCTGGAAGACCGACGTGCCCTTGGCGTCGGGCACGGCCGGGGCCCCGGAGACCAGCAGGTCGTAGGTCACGTTCGCATTGTTCGGCGAGGTGAACTCGACCGTCTTGACCTTGGCCGTGGCCTGGGACGCGGCATCGTTGGTGAGGAGCGCCTGAAGGGCCGGCCGCAGCTGGTCGCCGTTCTCGAGCAGTTCCGCCCGCTCCGCCACCGGGGTGTTCGGGTCGAAGAAGGTGGTCCAGTTCTCGGTGATCTCCGCCTTGGCCGCGGCCGGGTCGGAGGGCGCGGTCGCGGCGGGCTCCGGGGAGGCCGACTCACCGCCTCCGTCGTCGCCGCAGGCCACGAGGGCCGGTCCGAGCACGAGAACCGACGCGGCCGCCAGGGCCGCGAGACGAGAGCGAGGGCGAGTGGGTCCACCGTGTCGCCTGAGAACCATCTGGCTCACCACCGGGTGTCCGTCGAGGCCGGGTGGCCTGATGATTCCAGGGTGGGACGATTCCGGGCATAGTGCAACGGAAACGGAAATGGGCATACGGGGGCATGGCGGTCGGGGGTCTGAGGCGAGGGAGGTCCCGTGCCGAGATCACGGGAACTGCTGTGGGGCGGCCTCGCGGCGGTCGCCGGGGGTGCGGTGCTCTGCGTCCTGGGGTGGTACGGGATCTCCGGCGAGCGCTTCGCCGAGCGCCAGCTGCCTTATCTCGCCTCGTGCACGGTGCCGGGGGCCGCACTGATCGTGGCCGGAGCGGTCCTGGTCGGGGCGGCGGGCCGGATCCCGGTGCGCGGGCCCGCGCCCTCTCACGAGGCCGCGGAGGACATCGCGCCCCCCTCGTCGGAGGAGCCGCCGGTCCGGGTGCCGGGTGGGACGCTCGCGCACCGCCCCGACTGCCCGTTGGTGGCCGGCCGGGCGGACGCCGAACCGGCGGAGGACGCGGAGCTCGATCCCTGCCCGGTGTGTGAGCCGTGGCCTCGCTGACGTACGACCTCACGCTCGCCGGACTCGCGGTCGGCAGCGCCGCCGCCCTCACCGGCATCGGACTGATCGTCACGTACCGCGCCACCGGCGTGCTCAATCTGGCGCACGGTGCGATCGCCATGGTCTGCGCCTACGTGCTGCGGCAGCTGGTGGTCGAGTGGGGCTGGCCGCTGCCTCTCGGCGCGCTGCTGACCCTGCTCGTGGTCGCTCCCGGGATCGGCCTGGTCCTCGACCGTGCCGTCTTCCGGCCGCTGGCTCTCCTCGGCTCCAACCCGGCGCAGACCCTGGTGGCGTCCATCGGGGTCTTCGTGCTGCTGGTCGGCGGGGCGGCGCTGGTGTGGGGCGGCGGGGCGCGGGCGGACGCGCCGGTGCTGCTGGGCGACGATCCGTGGGCGCAGCTCGCGGCGGTGGTCCTGCTGGCCCTGGCGGTGGGTGCGGTGACCCGCTGGACCCGCTTCGGGCGGGAGCTGCGGGCGGTGGTCGACAACCGCCCGCTGGCGATGCTGGGCGGGATCGACGCGGACCGGGTGTCGGCGGCGGGCTGGGCGTTCGGCTCGTTCACCGCGGGACTGACGGGGGTGCTGCTCGCCCCGTACGTACGGCTCGATCCGTACGGGATGCCGCTGCTGGTCATCGAGGTGATCGCGGTCGCGGTGGTGGCCCGGATGCGGAGCCTGCCGGTCGCGATCGTGACGGCGCTCGCGCTGGGTGTCGCGCAGGCACAGCTGACCCGCTTCCATCCGGAGGGGTGGGCGGGGCCGCTGGTGCAGGCGGTGGGGGCGAACCTGTTCGTCCTCGCGTTGCTGGTGGCCGCGCTGGTGCTGCCGGGGGTCGGCGGGCGGGGCCAGGACGCGCTGCCGCCGCCGGCCGTCGCGCCGCGGACTCCGTCGGGGGTGTGGCTGACGGTCGCCGTGCTCTTCCTGCTGCCGCTGGGCTTCGCGGGCACGGACCTGCACACCGCGGTCCAGGTGCCGGCGCTCGCGATCGTGCTGCTGTCGCTGGTGGTGGTGACGGGTCGGGGCGGTCAGATCGCTCTCGGGCAGGCGGCGTACGCGGGTCTGGGCGCCCTGTTCACGGCGCTGCTCGCGGCCGGGGGTCTGCCGGAGCTGGTGGCGCTCGCGCTGGCGGTGCTGCTCGTCGCCCCGCTGGGCCTGGTCACGGGGTGGCCGGCGATCCGGCGGCACGGCCTGGCCCTGGCGCTCGCGACGCTGGCGGTCGGGGTCGCGGTGAGCCGGTTCGTCTTCGCGCAGCCGTACGCGACGGCCGGCCTGGAGCTCGGCCGCCCGGCGGGCTTCTCGGACGACCGCGGCTACTACGCCCTGGAACTCGTGGTCCTGACCGGCTGTCTGCTCCTGGTCGCGGCGCTGCGCCGGGGCCGCACGGGCCGGGCGCTCGCCGCGCTGCGCGACCACGAGCCGGGCGCGGAGGCGGCCGGGGTGCGGGTGAGCCTCCTCAAGCTCCTGGCCTTCGTCCTGGGCGCGGCCCTGGCGGCCCTGGGCGGCGGCCTGCTGGGCATGGGCCTGCGCGCCTTCGACCCGGAGGCCTACGACCCGGTCCGCGGCCTGCTCTGGTTCGCCGCGATCATCGTCCTGGGCGCCGACAGCCTCCTCTCCCCCCTCGCGGCCGCGGCCCTCCTGGTGGCCCTGGACGCGGGCACGAGGGGCGGTGTGGCGGCGGCGACGGTAGGCATCCTGGCGGCCCTGGTGGGCCGGGTGCCCCCACTGACGTCCTGGCTCCCGTCCAAACCGGTACCCGCAGCCGCCGCCGGCGCCGTGCCACCCACGGGTGGACCCGCGGACGACGAACCGGGCCCCGCCGGAGGCCGGGCGCTCCCCCGCCGGCCCGTACCGGCCCCCTCACCACCGCCCCGCCCCCGCCTCGCCGCCCACCACCTCACCCTCACCTACCCCGGCGGCCTCACCGCCCTCACCGATGTCACCCTCGCCCTCGCCCCCGGCCACGTCACCGCCCTCGTCGGCCCCAACGGCGCCGGCAAGAGCACCCTCTTCGACTGCCTCGCCGGCACCCTCCGCCCCACCGACGGCCGCGTCACCCTCGACGGCACCGACATCACCGCCCGCCCCGCCCACGCCCGCACGCGGCTCGGCGTCGCCCGCTCGTTCCAGCAGCTCGCCGTCTTCCCCTCCCTCACCGTCGAGGAGAACGTCCGCCTCGGCGCCGAGCAGGGCCACCGCCGCTCCCCCGCCACCACCGAGCAGGCCCTCCGCCTCCTCGGCCTCGCCGGATCCGTCCGCCACCGTCCCGCCGCCGACCTCCCCACCGGGACCCTGCGCCGCGTCGAACTGGCCCGCGCGCTCGCCGGGGGCCCGCACACCCTCCTCCTGGACGAGCCCTCCGCAGGTCTGGACGCCGCCGAGACCGACGCCCTCGCCCGGGTCCTCGCCGCCCTCGCCGCCGACGGCCTCACCCTCCTCGTCGTCGAGCACGACCCGGACCTCGTCGCCGGCATCGCCCACACCGTGCACACCATGGAGGGAGGCCGGATCGTGTCATGAGCGTCGAGATCTCCCTGCGTTCCGCCCGCGTCCGCTACGGCCCCCTGGAGGCCCTGCACGGTCTCGACCTGCCGGTCCCCTCCGCCACCGTCACCGTCCTCGTCGGCCGCAACGGCTCCGGCCGTACGACAGCCCTGCGCGCGCTCGCCGGAACCGTGCCCCTGACCTCCGGAACGGTCCTCTGGCGCGGCGCGGACGTGACCCGCCTCCACGCCCACGACCGGGCCCGGCGCGGCCTGTGCTTCGTGCCGGATCTGCGCGCGGTGTACGCGACGCTCACCGTCGCCGAGAACCTGGAGCTGACCCCCGGGGACCCCGACCGGGCCCTGGAGGCGTACCCCGAACTCGCCCCTCTCCTCGCCCGCCCCGCCGGCACACTCTCCGGCGGGGAGCGCCGGATGCTCGCCCTCTCCCGAGCCCTGCTGACCCCCGCCCGCGTGGTCCTGGTCGACGAGCCGTCCCTCGGCATGTCCCCGGCGGTCTCCTCCCGTACGTACGCGCTCCTCACCGCCCTCGCCGGGGCGGGCGGCGCCGTGGTCCTCGCCGAGCAGCGCCCCCCGCCCGGACTGCCGCCCGGCACGCTGCTGCACGAACTGCGGCGCGGCTCCCTCGCGTTCAGCGGGGAGGCCGCGGAGTTCACCGCCGGGCGGTGAGGGGCGCGATGCGCAGCATCGTCCCGATCACGATCCGGTTCGGGTCCGGCCCGATCAGGCTCCGGTTCGCCGCGTACAGCGCCTCCCAGCCGCCCGCGATCCCGAACCGCAGCGCGATCGTGCCCAGCGTGTCGCCCGGCTGGACCGTGTGGACCCGCCCGCTCAGCCCGTACCGCGCCGAGCAGACCGGCCAGGCCTCCCAGCCCTGGTTGCGCAGGACCTCCTCCGCGACGGTGATCTGCTGCTGACGGGTCGCCAGGTCGGCGCGCGCGGCGAAGTCCAGGCCCCCGTGCTCGACCCAGGTCGGCTGCCAGAACTGCAGTCCGCCGTAGTAGCCGTTGCCGGTGTCGAGGTCCCACCGGCCGCTGCTCTCGCACTCGGCGACGCATCCCCAAGGCCACTGGTCCTCGGCGCAGGCGGGAGCGGCGGGCAGGTGCGGTACCTGGGCCTGGGCCGGCGCCGGGACGAGGGCCAGCAGCGCGGCGACGGACGCACCGGCTGCCCACAATCTGATCTTCGACATCGCGGCAGGCTAGGCAGCACACCCGGGCACCGTCGCCGTGCCGCGCGGGGCGGCCCGCATCCCCCACCCGGTCGGAGTCACACAAGTTGCCGGACCCGTACGCGTGACCCCGGCCGATCCTTCCCCGTTGAACTCGGCATGAGACGAGCCGGGAACCGCCCGGCGTCGCACGTACCGAGTCCAGGGAGCCCCCCGTGCCGCGCATGCTCGACGTCAGCGAGGACGTACGCGCCGAGATCGGCGACGAAGAAGCGGACCGGCTGCTCGCCGGCGACAACGCCCCGGGCAGCTACGACTGCACCTCCTGCCGCACGCCGGGCGACTCCGAGCAGGAGCGCACGAGTACGGTGCTGTTCGTCGGCGAGGAGACCGCCGTCCTGGCGTTCGCCCACGCCAGCTGCATTCCTTCCCAGGTCGTCCAGGTCGCCGAGGAGCAGCTCCAGGGCGCCGTCCGCTCCATCGCCGCGACGGACGCGGCGGACGCGCTCGGCGCGGCCCACCCCGAGCAGGCCGTCCTCGGGGTCACCAGCGGTCTCGTGCTGATCGAGGGCGAGCTGCACCCGGCGCTGGTCGTCGAACCGACCGCGCCCGTCGCCCGCCCGGGCTCGGACGGTCTCAGCGACGAGTTCCTGCCGCTCCTGATCGAGCAGGGCTTCATGCCGATCTCCGATGTGAACCAGAAGCCGGGCGTGCTGCCCGGCTGGTCGGTGCTCGTCGCCATGGGCCAGCTGCACTCCGTGCTCCAGCCGGGTACGGGCGGCACCGGCCAGGCCGCCTGGTGGCAGGCACACCAGCCGCTCCAGGTCACCGAGGGCTGGCGTGCGGCGGCCAACAAGTCGCACACGGTCCTGGTGTTCGCCGCCCCGGTCGGCTCGATCGGTCAGCAGCCGCGCGAGGACCTGCTCCGCGACGCCCTGGAGAAGGCCGCGGCCAACGGCCGGCTGGTGGCTGCCGCGATGCCGCTGGCCGGCACGTGAGGGAGCACGGGCGCACCGGCATAGGGTCATCGGGGTACGGCCCCTGGGTCCCGGTCGTGCCCCGCCCGCGGCGGCCGTCGGTTTCCGAGAGCCGCCCGCATCCGACGGACCACGAGGTCGTTGGCACGTATGTGCACACATACGACCCACTCCGCCCGCAGTATCCGAGTCAGATCCCCTCCATGCGCCCGGCGCAGGACGTCACGGCGGGCCAGTCGGCCACACCGATCTACGACGCCCTGTACTCGGAGTACCGGCGGTCGTTCCGGGCTCTCCCTGGGGATCGCAGCGGCGAGGACGATCTGAGCTTCCGGTCGTTCGGGACGCCGGTGAGTTCGGGGCTCTACGGGCACGGGTCCGGCCACGGGGCAGGGCACGGTTCCGGTCACGGAAGCCGGTTCGGAACGTATCCGACGGCGTGGTCGGCCCAGCACCACACTCCGGCGGCGCTGCCACCGGGGCCCCGCAGGGGGCTGTAGGACGGAGCACGGTACGGCGGAGGGCCGGGGCATCGCCCCGGCCC
>NZ_JBHWBS010000070.1:0-40848 GCF_042735655.1 Streptomyces sp. NPDC059567
TCCGGCGTGCCTCAGGCGGTCGTCTTGCGGTGGGCTACACGAGCGCGCTGCCCGGGAGCTCGACCTTCGCGCCCAGCTCGACGAGCTTCTCCATGCTGTGCTCACCCGGGGGATGACCCCCGGACCCCCAGCAAGGAGTCCGGCGTGCCTCAGGCGGTCGTCTTGCGGTGGGCTACACGAGCGCGCTGCCCGGGAGCTCGACCTTCGCGCCCAGCTCGACGAGCTTCTCCATGAAGTTCTCGTAGCCGCGGTTGATCAGGTCGATGCCGTGGACGCGGGACGTGCCCTGCGCCGCCAGCGCCGCGATCAGGTACGAGAAGCCGCCCCGGAGGTCCGGGATGACCAGGTCGGCGCCCTGGAGCTTGGTGGGGCCGGACACGACCGCCGAGTGGAGGAAGTTCCGCTGACCGAAGCGGCAGTCCGAACCGCCCAGGCACTCGCGGTACAGCTGGATGTGGGCACCCATCTGGTTCAGCGCGGAGGTGAAACCGAGCCGCGACTCGTACACCGTCTCGTGGACGATGGAGAGGCCCGCCGCCTGCGTCAGGGCCACCACCAGCGGCTGCTGCCAGTCGGTCTGGAAACCGGGGTGCACGTCCGTCTCCAGGGCGATCGCGTTGAGCGAGCCGCCCGGGTGCCAGAAGCGGATGCCCTCGTCGTCGATCTCGAAGGCGCCACCCACCTTCCGGTAGGTGTTGAGGAACGTCATCATCGAGCGCTGCTGGGCGCCGCGGACGTAGATGTTGCCCTCGGTCGCCAGCGCCGCCGACGCCCAGGAGGCCGCCTCCAGGCGGTCCGGGAGCGCGCGGTGCGTGTAGCCGTCGAGCTTGTCGACACCGGTGATGCGGATGGTGCGGTCGGTGTCCATGGAGATGATCGCGCCCATTTTCTGCAGGACGCAGATCAGGTCCTCGATCTCCGGCTCCACAGCGGCGTTGGAGAGCTCGGTGACACCCTCCGCCAGCACGGCCGTGAGCAGCACCTGCTCGGTCGAGCCGACCGAGGGGTACGGGAGCCGGATCTTGGTGCCGCGCAGCCGCTGCGGAGCCTCCAGGTACTGACCGTCCGCCCGCTTCTCGATCGTCGCGCCGAACTGACGCAGCACGTCGAAGTGGAAGTCGATCGGCCGGCCGCCGATGTCGCAGCCGCCCAGACCGGGAATGAAGGCGTGGCCGAGGCGGTGCAGCAGCGGACCGCAGAAGAGGATCGGGATGCGCGACGAACCGGCGTGGGCATCGATGTCGGCCACGTTGGCGGACTCGACGTGCGTCGGGTCGAGCACCAGCTCGCCCGGCTCCTCACCAGGACGGACCGTCACTCCGTGCAGCTGCAGCAGCCCGCGGACCACACGGACGTCACGGATGTCGGGCACGTTGCGCAGTCGGCTCGGCCCGCTGCCGAGGAGAGCGGCGACCATCGCCTTGGGCACGAGGTTCTTCGCGCCGCGGACGCGGATCTCACCCTCCAGCGGGGTTCCGCCGTGGACAAGCAGTACATCGTCTGTGCCGGTCATGAATCTCGCGTTCCGGTGGGGGTCGGGCAGGGGGCCAGGGAAAAGGGTAAGGGGCGGGGGCACCCCCCTAGGAAGCATCAGGGGGCCTGTCAGATGTAATGAATTCGGCACAACACTCTCTGTTCACCCAATCTTGCGGAGCGTTACCGTCCGTTTGTGTCCGGCGAGTGCCGCGCGGATCGGCCCTGAACTGCGTAGGTGTCCCGCGTGTGTCCACTCCACCGGACGACCTCCCTAATCGCCGAAGATGCGGGATCATGTGTCGCATGACCGAGGTGTCCTCGCTCACAGGACGGCTGCTCGTCGCCACCCCCGCCCTGGCCGACCCCAATTTCGACCGCGCGGTGGTGCTGCTCCTCGACCACGACGACGAGGGCTCGCTCGGCGTGGTTCTCAACCGGCCGACCCCCGTGACGGTCGGTGACATCCTCGCGCCCTGGGCCGACCTGGCGGGTGACCCGGGCGTGGTCTTCCAGGGCGGCCCGGTCTCCCTGGACGCGGCGCTCGGCGTCGCGGTCATCCCCGGCGACGAGGGCCCGCTCGGCTGGCGCCGGGTGTACGGAGCGATCGGCCTGGTCGACCTGGAGACCCCGCCGGAACTCCTCGGCCCGGCGCTCGGCTCCCTGCGGATCTTCGCCGGCTACGCGGGCTGGGGCCCGGGTCAACTGGAGACGGAGCTCGGCGAGGGCGCCTGGTACGTGGTCGAATCCGAACCGGGCGACGTGTCCTCACCCCGCCCGGAGACCCTCTGGCGAGAGGTCCTCCGCCGCCAGCGGAGCGACCTCGCGATGGTGGCGACGTACCCGGACGATCCCTCCCTCAACTGAGACGACATCCTTCGGCGGATGCGAACGAGCGAGCGAGGCATCGCGTGAACGTCGATGAAGCTCACGGTGCAGGTCAAACTCGCCCCGACGGCCGACCAGGCGGCACTCGCGGCGACCCTGCACGCCTGCAACGAAGCCGCCTCGTGGGTCGGGAAGATCGCATTCGAGACAGGCGAATTCAAGAACTTCTCCCTGCGTAAGCGGCAACATCGCAACCACCTCGGATGGCGAGGTCATGGCGGGACGGCAGCTGAACCGCCTGCGTGCCCGCGATCGGCAACTGCGCCGGAAGCTCCGGCAGAAGAACACAAGGTCGGCCAAGCGTCGTGCTCGGCGACGCCGCTGCAAAGGAGCGCGACGGACGAGGGACATCAATCACAAGATCGCGAAGCGCATCGTGGCCGAGGCTGAACGCACCGGTCGGGGAGTTGCCCTGGAGGGCCTGACGGGCATCCGCGAGCGGGTACGGCTCCGCAAGCCCCAACGGGCCATGTTGCACTCCTGGTCGTTTGCGCAGCTGGGAGACCTGATCGCGTACAAGGCCCGCAAGGCTGGGGTTCCGGTGGTGTACGTCGATCCGGCGTACACTTCCCGCACCTGCGCCGAGTGCGGCCACGTCGACAAGGCGAACAGGGTCTCCCAGGCCCGGTTCGCATGCCGGTCCTGCGGATTCGTTGATCATGCGGATCGGAACAGCTCCCGCAACATTCGCGCACGTGCGCGGGGGTTGTGGCGAAGCGGGGCCCCGTCAGCGGCCCCTGCCTCGTCGAGCCCGAGGGTGGCTGGACGCGTACGGAGTGTCACGCCGGTTGACATCTGTCATGCAAGCCCTGTCGTCGCAACGGCGGGCGGTTGATTACCCTTGGGTTCCATGAGCACTCTCGAGCCCGAGCGCGGGGCAGGTACGGGAACCCTCGTGGAGCCGACGCCGCAGGTGTCCCACGGTGACGGCGACCACGAGCGCTACGCCCACTACGTCCAGAAGGACAAGATCATGGCGAGTGCCCTCGACGGCACTCCCGTGGTGGCACTGTGCGGCAAGGTCTGGGTACCGGGGCGCGACCCCAAGAAGTACCCGGTCTGCCCGATGTGCAAGGAGATCTACGAGTCCATGGGTCCCGGTGGGGACAAGGGCAAGGACGGCAAGGGCGGCGACAAGAAGTAACCCGCTCCTTCGTCGCGGAGACGGCCCCCGGTGTGTGTACCTCGGTACGCGCACCGGGGGCCGTCTCGCGTTGCGGAGGGTGCTTCCGCCGGTCACAGAGTGGTTGAGACCACTTGTCCGGGAGTTGGTCCGGCCCTAACCTCTCGCGTGTTGTGCAGCACGAAACGCCCGTTGCGTATGCTGCAACGCCGATTGGTGGGAGCCCCCGTATGAAGCTTTCTGCCCGTATCGCCGCCCCGGTCACCGCACTTGTGCTCGCCGGCCTCACCGCCACCGCCTGTGCCCCGCAGACCTCCGACGGCAAGGCCGCGACGGACGAGAAGAGCGGCACCCTGCGCGTCTGGCTCTTCCAGGAGGTCGCCAACACGCCCAAGGAGCAGGTCGTCGACGCGGCCGTCGCCGCCTTCGAGCAGCAGCACAAGGGGGCGAAGGTCGAGGTCGAGTACATCCCCGTCGACACCCGTGCCCAGCGCATCAAGGCCGCCTTCAACGACCCGAAGTCCGCCCCCGACCTCATCGAGTACGGCAACACCGACACCGCCGGCTACGTGAAGGACGGCGGACTCGCCGACATCAGCGCCGAGTTCGGCGCCTGGGCCGACGCCAAGGACACCGACCCCACCGCCAAGGCGTCCGTCACCGTGGACGGCAGGATCTACGGCGCCCCGCTCTTCGTCGGCGTCCGCGCGCTCTACTACCGCACCGACGTCTTCAAGGACCTGGGCCTCTCCGCGCCCAAGACGCAGGACGAACTCGTCTCCACCGCCAAGAAGATCCACAAGGCCGAGCCGGACCTCTACGGCATCGCCGTCGGAGGCGCCTACACCTACGGCGCCATGCCGTTCATCTGGGCCAACGGCGGCGAACTCGCCACGGAGGAGGGCGGGTCCTACAAGGCCGCCATCAACAGCGAGGCCGCGCGCAAGGGCATCGCGGCCTACACCTCCCTCTTCGGCGACGACAACTGCCCGGCCGCCAAGTGCGCGCAGATGGGCGGCAACGCGACCGTCACCGCCTTCGCCTCCGGCAAGGCCGCGATGGCCATCGGCGGCGACTTCAGCCACGCGGCCGTCGAAGCGGGCTCGGTGATGGGCAAGTACGCCGTCGTACCGCTCCCGGGCGTCACGGCCGGCTCCATCGCCCCCGCCTTCGCCGGGGGCAACAACATCGGCGTGATGAAGAGCAGTTCGCACCGCACCCTCGCCATCGACCTGATGAAGTCCCTGGCGGGCAAGGAGACGCAGGGCAAGCTCTTCGACGCGATGGGCTTCCTGCCGACCTACACCGACGTACGGGCGGACGCGGCGCGCAAGCAGCCCTTCGTGAAGCCGTTCATCGACTCCCTCGGCGCCGGCGCCAAGTTCGTGCCCGCCTCCCCGGGCTGGGGCAAGATCGATGCCTCGCTGGTGCTGCCGACGATGTTCCAGGAGGTCGTCAGCGGCCGTAAGGACGTGAACGCCGCCTCGGACGACGCCGCCGAGAAGATGGACGAGGCCTTCGCGTCCGCGGGCCGATGACGATGACGGCCCGTACGAATCCCAGCGGTACGGAGACGGACGGTTCGGCCGGTACGAAGACGGACGGCACGCACACCGTCGCGGGCGACCTCGCGACCGGGCGCCGGGTCCCCGGTCCCCGCCGGGCCCCCGGCGGCCCGGCGGCCCGGCCCCGCAAGGGGCCCCGCCGCTCCGGGTGGACGCCCTGGCTCTACCTCCTGCCCGCGCTCGCCGTCCTCGGCGGGCTCCTGCTCTACCCCATCTACCAGCTCGGGCTCATCTCCTTCCTGGAGTACACCCAGGCCCAGGTCAGCGGTGGCGAGCCGACCTCCTTCCAGGGCTTCGGCAACTACACCGCGCTCTTCTCCGACCCGCAGTTCTGGCAGGTACTCCTCGCCACGGTCCTGTTCGCCGCCGCCTGCGTCGTCACCACCCTGGCGGTGGGGTGCGCGCTCGCGGTCCTGCTGACGCGCGTACGGGCACTGCCGCGCCTCGCGCTCATGCTCGCCGCGCTCGGCGCCTGGGCCACCCCCGCCATCACCGGCTCCACCGTCTGGGTCTTCCTCTTCGACCCCGACTTCGGCCCGGTGAACCGGCTCCTCGGTCTCGGTGACTATTCGTGGACGTACGGCCGCCTCAGCGCCTTCGCGCTCGTCCTCTTCGAGGTCGTCTGGTGCTCGTTCCCGTTCGTGATGGTGACGGTGTACGCGGGCATCAAGGCCATCCCGTCGGAGGTCCTGGAGGCCGCGTCCCTCGACGGGGCCTCGCAGTGGCGGATCTGGCGCTCGGTCACGGCGCCGATGCTGCGGCCCATCCTGGTCGTCGTCACGATCCAGTCGATCATCTGGGACTTCAAGGTCTTCACCCAGATCTATGTGATGACGAACGGCGGCGGCATCGCCGGCCAGAACCTCGTCCTCAACGTGTACGCCTATCAGAAGGCGTTCGCCTCGTCCGAGTACAGCCTGGGCTCGGCGATCGGCGTCGTCATGCTGCTGATCCTGCTGGCGGTCACGCTGGTGTACCTCCGTCTGCTGCGCCGCCAGGGAGAAGAACTGTGAGCGCGTTCCGCATCCGGCGCCCGGGGCGCCTCGCGGCGGAGGCCGCCGCCCTGCTCGTCGCGGCCGTCGTCGCCTTCCCGCTGTACTGGATGGTCCTGTCCGCCTTCAAGCCGGCCGGAGAGATCCAGTCGACCGACCCGCGGCCGTGGACACTGTCCCCGTCGCTCGACTCCTTCCGGCGCGTCTTCGAACAACAGGAGTTCGGCCGGTACTTCCTCAACTCACTGATCGTGGCAGGCACGGTCGTCCTCGCCTCCGCGCTGATCGCGTTCCTCGCGGCGACCGCGGTGACCCGTTTCCGCTTCCGCTTCCGGACGACGCTGCTCATCATGTTCCTGGTCGCCCAGATGGTGCCGATCGAGGCGCTGACGATCCCGCTCTTCTTCCTGATGCGGGACTTCGGCCAACTCAACACGCTGGGCTCGCTGATCCTGCCGCACATCGCCTTCTCGCTCCCGTTCGCGATCTGGATGCTGCGCGGATTCGTGAAGGCGGTCCCCGAGGCTCTGGAGGAACAGGCCCAGATCGACGGCGCCAGCCGTACGCGATTCCTGTGGCAGATCCTGTTCCCGCTGGTCTTCCCGGGGCTCGTGGCGACGAGCGTCTTCTCGTTCATCTCGACCTGGAACGACTTCCTCTTCGCGAAGTCCTTCCTCATCAGCGACACCTCGCAGTCCACCCTCCCGATGGCGCTGCTGGTCTTCTTCAAGCCGGACGAGAACGACTGGGGCGGGATCATGGCGGGGTCGACGGTGATGACGATCCCGGTGCTCGTCTTCTTCGTCCTCGTACAGCGCCGTCTGGTCTCGGGACTGGGCGGGGCGGTGAAGGACTGAGGGGGCTTTTCCACGTGTGCCCCCGTCGTGGGCCCGTGCCCGCCCGCCCCGTTGCGGGCCCGTGCCCCTGAGTGCCGCTGCGCGCCCGTGTCCGAGGACCTCCGCTTCGAAAGGCCGATGCCATGCATGACGACCACGACCGTCACGAGTCGCTGATCCCCGCGCCCGGCAGGGTCGAGGCGCGAGGGGACGCTCCCGGTTCCCGCTCGCTGGACGCGGACGCCACCCTTGACGCCGGGCCGGGCACCGAGGGCGTGGCGCGCTGGCTGCGGGCCGCGCTCGGCCCTGCCACGGGGCTGCCGTTCGCGCCGGGCGGCGGCGGTCCGGCCGGCGATCCGGGCGGGATCCGGCTGCGTATCAGCCCCGCGATCGAGGAGGCGTACGGCCCCGAGGGCTACCGTCTCTCGACGGACGGTTCCCTCGACGACGTCGCCGTACTCATCGAGGGCGGCAGCGCGGCAGGCGTCTTCTGGGGCGCCCAGACGCTCCGTCAGCTGTTGGGCCCCGATGCGTACCGGAAGGCGCCGGTGCGCCGGGTCGACCGGGACTGGGACCTCCCCCCGCTCACCGTCACCGACAGCCCCCGCTTCCCCTGGCGCGGGCTCATGCTCGACGTCTCACGGCACTTCATGCCCAAGGACGACGTCCTGCGCTACCTCGATCTCCTCGCCGCCCACAAGCTCAACGTCTTCCACTTCCACCTCACCGACGACCAGGGATGGCGCATCGAGATCAAGCGCCATCCCCGGCTCACCGAGGTCGGTGCCTGGCGCGGCCGTACCAAGTGGGGGCACCGGGCCTCACCGCTGTGGAACGAGACCCCGCACGGCGGCTACTACACGCAGGACGACATCCGCGAGATCGTCGCGTACGCCGGTGAACGGCACATCACCGTCGTCCCCGAGATCGACATCCCGGGACACTCGCAGGCCGCCATCGCCGCGTACCCCGAACTCGGCAACACCGACGTCGTCGACACCGCCGCCCTCACCGTCTGGGACACCTGGGGCGTCAACCCGAACGTCCTCGCCCCCACCGACGCCACCCTCCGCTTCTACGAGGGAGTCTTCGAAGAGGTCCTGGACCTCTTCCCGTCCACCTTCGTGCACGTCGGCGGCGACGAGTGCCCCAAGGGCCAGTGGAAGGAGTCCGCGACGGCCCAGGCCCGCATCAAGGAGCTGGGGCTCGCCGACGAGAACGAGCTGCAGTCCTGGTTCATCCGCCACTTCGACCGCTGGCTCGCCGACCGCGGTCGCCGGCTGATCGGCTGGGACGAGATCCTGGAGGGTGGGAGTCGAGCCGAAGGGCGCGCCGCTGTCGAGAGTGACGAGGAGGAGGGAGCGAGGGACGAGCGACCGCTCGACGAGGAGCGTCGACAGCGGGTACGAGCGCGCGGAGGCGAGACGACGGAGTTGGGCCTCGCGCCCGGCGCCGCCGTCTCCTCCTGGCGGGGGTACGCGGGCGGGATCACGGCGGCCGAGGCGGGCCACGACGTCGTCATGTGCCCCGAGCAGCAGGTGTATCTGGACCACCGTCAGGCGCCGGGCGAGGACGAGCCGATGCCCATCGGTTACGTACGGACCCTGGAGGACGTCTACCGCTTCGAGCCCGTGCCGCCGGGGCTGTCCCCGGAAGCCGCCGCCCATGTCATCGGCACCCAGGCCAACGTCTGGACCGAGGTCATGGAGAACCGCGGCCGGGTCGACTACCAGGTCTTCCCGCGCCTCGCCGCCTTCGCCGAGGTCGCCTGGTCGGCCCTCCCCGCGCCCGCGGAGCGGGACTTCGCGGCGTTCGAGCGCCGGATGGCCGCCCATTACCGGCGCCTGGACGCCCTCGGCGTCGGCTACCGGCCGCCGACCGGACCGCTGCCGTGGCAGCGGCGCCCGGGCGTCCTCGGAAGGCCCATCGAGGGGCTGCCCCCGAACGTGTGAGTAACCTCGCGTCCCCGTGTCACCCAAGAGCGACAAACCGGAAGTTACCGTCACCGGTGGGATCTCCTGGACGGAACCGTCCTTCGCGGACCCTCGCGTCGGACGGCTCGGAAGATGTGCCAGAGTTGCCACGTCCGGGCTGTGAGCACGTACGGTACGGCCACACAGGCGTCACAGCCGGGGACAGTCGGGGACCGCCGGGGACACCGGGAAGGGGCAGCGGGTTGACCACGCACGCACCACAGACGGCGCAGTCCGTGACGCTGCCCGCCTCGCTCGACGAGGCCGTGGCGGCGCTCACCGCCATGCCCGCCGCCGTGCCCGTCGCGGGCGGCACCGACCTGATGGCCGCCGTCAACAAGGGCCAGCTCAGGCCCGCCGCGCTCGTCGGCCTCGGCCGGATCAACGAGATCCGCGGCTGGCAGTACCAGGACGGCCACGCGCTCCTCGGCGCGGGCCTCACCCACTCCCGGATGGGCCGCCCCGACTTCGCGGCCCTCATCCCCGCCCTCGCCGCTGCCGCCCGCGCCGCCGGACCGCCCCAGATCCGCAACGCGGGCACGCTCGGCGGCAACATCGTCACCGCGGCCCCCACGGGCGACTCCCTGCCCGTCCTGGCGGCCCTGGAGGCCGACCTGGTCGTCATGGGCCCGCTCGGCACCCGCGAGATCCCCGTCTCCCACCTGCTGGCCGGCCGCGACCTGCTGGCACCCGGTGAGCTGGTCGCGTTCGTCCGCGTCCCCCTGCTGCACGCCCCCCAGGTCTTCCTCAAGGCCACGGGCCGCACGGGCCCGGCCCGCGCCTCGGCCTCCGTCGCCGTCGTCCTCGACCCGGCCAGACGCGGTGTGCGCTGTGCGGTGGGCGCCATCGCGCCGATGCCGCTGCGCCCGCTGGAGGCCGAGCACTGGATCGCCTCGCTGGTGGACTGGGACGGGGAGCGGGGCCTCGCGCCGGAGGCGCTGACGGCGTTCGGCGAGTACGTGGCCGCCGCCTGCATCCCGGACCCGCCGGGCGACGAGCAGCTGCCGCCGGCCGTACTGCACCTGCGGCGCACGGTCGCCGCGCTGGCCCGACGGGCACTGGGGAGGGCGCTGTCGTGAGCAACGAGAACCATGGTCACGGGCAGGGGGGCGGCTGGGAGCCGATCCCGCAGAGCGAGGGCTACGACGGCGATGCCACCGCCTTCGTACAGCTGCCGCCCGAGTTCATGCTGGACGGCGTCCCGCTGGAGGCGCCGGGGCACGGCTACGTACCGCCGATGATCACTCCGCTCGTCCCGCTGGCCCCGATGGCGCCCGAGGCGGCGACGGATCCGGCGGCGACCGGTTCGTGGGTGGTGCAGACGCCGACGGCGGCGGAGGCCGTGGAGCCGGAGCCGGAGTTCCTGTCGGAGCCGGACCCCCATGCGACGGGCCAGTGGAGCTTCGAGGCGGCGTCGGAGCCGGACCCGGCCGCCACGGGCCAGTGGACGATTCCGGTCGTGTCGGACGGCGCGGACTCGTCGGACGAATCGGGCGAGTTCACGACGTCGATGCTGGCGCAGTACGCGAGCAGCGCACCGGCGACGCTGCCGGGCGGCGCGCCGGCGCCGTGGGCGGTTCAGGAGCCGGAGGCCGTCGAGACCGCCGAGGTGGCGGGGACCCCGGACCTTGAGGCCCCCGAGGCGGCCGTAGAGGCTCCTGAGGCCCTCGTGGCTCCTGAGGGCGTGTCCCCGGACCCGGACCCGTCGTCTTCCCCCGCTTCCCCCGCGGACGACCCCGAGCTCCCTCCGGCGCACTCCACGGGCAACAGCGCGGACAGCGACGAGCACCCGCACAGTTCGTACGTCCTTCGTGTGAACGGCGCCGACCGACCCGTCACGGACTCCTGGATCGGCGAGTCGCTGCTCTACGTGCTGCGCGAGCGGCTCGGCCTGGCCGGCGCCAAGGACGGCTGCTCGCAGGGCGAATGCGGCGCGTGCAACGTCCAGGTCGACGGCCGGCTCGTCGCCTCCTGCCTGGTGCCCGCGGCGACGGCGGCCGGGAGCGAGGTGCGTACGGTCGAGGGCCTCGCGACCGACGGCGAACCCTCGGACGTACAGCGCGCCCTGGCCCGCTGCGGAGCCGTCCAGTGCGGCTTCTGCGTCCCGGGCATGGCCATGACCGTGCACGACCTGCTCGAGGGCAACCACGCCCCGACCGAGCTGGAGACCCGCCAGGCGCTCTGCGGCAACCTGTGCCGGTGCTCCGGCTACCGGGGCGTCCTCGACGCCGTACGGGAGGTCGTCGCCGAGCGCGAGGCGAGCGCGGCCTCGGACCGCGCCGACGAGGCGCGCATCCCGCACCAGATCCCCCACCCGCACGACGGAGGCATGGCGTGAGCAGCGACGCGACCACCGCCACCACCCTTCCGGCTTCGCCGGAGCTCGACGGCGTCGAGCAGGAGGCGGTCGCCCACGGCCTGGGCTCGTCCCTCCCGCCGGCCGACGCGCGGGCCAAGACCGAGGGCACGTTCCCGTACGCCTCCGACCTGTGGGCCGAGGGCCTGCTGTGGGCCGCCCTGCTGCGCTCGCCGCACCCGCACGCCCGGATCGTCTCCATCGACACGACCGCCGCGGCCGACATGCCCGGCGTACGGGCCGTGGTGACGCACGCCGACGTGCCCGGGGAGGCGACGTACGGCCGTCGCGTCGCCGACCGTCCGGTCTTCGCCTCCGAACTGGTCCGCCACCACGGCGAGGCGATCGCGGCCGTGGCCGCCGACCACCCGGACACGGCCCGGCTCGCGGCGGCGGCGATCGCCGTCGAGTACGAGGTCCTGGAGCCGGTCACGGACCCGGAGAAGGCCTTCGCGGCCGAGCCGCTGCACCCGGACGGCAACCTGATCCGCCACATCCCGCTGCGCTTCGGCGACGCGGAGGCGGCGGGCGAGACCGTGGTCGAGGGGCTGTACCGGATCGGCCGGCAGGACCCGGCCCCCATCGGCGCGGAGGCCGGCCTGGCCGTGCCCCGCCCCGACGGCGGGGTGGAGATCTACACGGCCTCGACCGATCCGCACACGGACCGGGACCTGGCGGCGGCCTGCTTCGGCCTGTCGCCGGACCAGGTGAAGGTCGTGGTGACCGGCGTCCCGGGTGCGACCGGCGACCGCGAGGACCCGGGCTTCCAGATCCCCCTGGGCCTCCTCGCACTCCGTACCGGCTGCCCGGTCAAGCTGGCGGCTACGCGCGAGGAGTCCTTCCTCGGCCACGCCCACCGCCACCCGACGCTGCTGCGCTACCGCCACCACGCGGACGCGGAGGGCCGCCTGGTGAAGGTGGAGGCCCAGATCCTCCTCGACGCGGGCGCCTACGCGGACGCGTCGTCGGAGTCCCTCGCCGCGGCCGTGGCCTTCGCCTGCGGCCCGTACGTCGTCCCGCACGCCTTCATCGAGGGCTGGGCGGTCCGTACGAACAACCCGCCGTCCGGCCATGTGCGGGGCGAGGGCGCGATGCAGGTGTGCGCGGCGTACGAGGCGCAGATGGACAAGCTGGCCCTGAAGCTGGGCCTGGACCCGGCGGAGCTGCGCCTGCGCAACGTCCTCGCGACGGGCGACATCCTGCCGACGGGCCAGACGGTGACCTGCCCGGCGCCGGTGGCCGAACTGCTGTCGGCGGTAAGGGACTTCCCCCTCCCCGCGCTCCCCCTGGACTCCCCGGAGGAGGACTGGCTCCTCCCGGGCGGCCCGGAGGGCGCGGGCGAGCCGGGCGCGGTGCGGCGGGGCGTCGGCTACGCGCTGGGCATGGTGCACATGCTCGGCGCGGAGGGCGCGGACGAGGTCTCGACGGCGACGGTACGGGTCCAGGACGGCGTGGCGACGGTCATCTGCTCGGCCGTGGACACGGGTTCGGGATTCAGCACGCTGGCGCGCCAGATCGTCCAGGAGACCTTGGGCCTGGAGGAGGTCCACGTCGCCTCGGTCGACACGGACCAGCCTCCGGCGGGCCCGGCGACACATGGCCGCCACACGTGGGTGTCGGGCGGTGCGGTGGAGCGCGCGGCGAAGATGGTCCGTACGCAGCTCCTGCAGCCCCTGGCCCACAAGTTCGGGATGTCGACGGAGCTGCTGCAGATCACGGACGGCAAGATCACGTCGTACGACGGCGTCCTGTCGACCACGGTCACGGAGGCCATGGACGGCAAGGAACTCTGGGCCACGGCCCAGTGCCGCCCGCACCCCACGGAGCCCCTGGACGAGTCGGGCCAGGGCGACGCCTTCGTGGGCCTGGCGTTCTGCGCGATCCGCGCGGTGGTGGACGTGGACATCGAACTGGGCGCGATCCGCGTGGTGGAGATGGCCGTCGCCCAGGACGTCGGCCGCGTCCTCAACCCGGCCCAGCTGGCGACCCGCATCGAGGCCGGCGTGACCCAGGGCGTGGGCGCGGCCCTCACGGAGAACCTCCGCACGGCCCGCGGCCTGATCCGCCACCCGGACCTGACGGGCTACGCACTCCCGACATCCCTGGACGCCCCGGACATTCGCATCGTGAAACTCGTCGAAGAACGCGACGTGGTGGCCCCCTTCGGCGCCAAGCCGGCAAGCGCGGTCCCGGTGGTCACGGCCCCGGCGGCAGTGGCGTCAGCGGTACGCGCAGCGACCGGACGCCCCGTCAACCGACTCCCGATCAGGGCACAGGCGGCGGTGGGCGTGCCCAATTCGTAACCATGTGATTCGCGTTGCTTCTGCAACCGGGAGGTGCGCGTTGTCCGTCTTCCTCGGTACAGTGAACTCCTAGACTTGACTTGGCTTTTCTGGTCTTGACTGTTGGTTCACGGGGGAGGGCGATTCACATGCTGGCACCAATCGACGGAGGCAGCGCGTCTGGGGCGCGCAGCGTTGCCTACAACTCCGAGACGATGCTCGAGTTCAAGAAGGGCATCGACGAACTGATCGTCATGCTGACCGAGTCCCCGGCCGATCCGAAGAAGATGGCCTCGGAGCCGGTCAAGCGCAACCAGTTCGGCGGTGGTGGGGCGGCCTGGATCGAGGCGTCCGGCATCTTCGGTTCGTACGACACCGTACTGACGCAACTGACGACGCTTTCCGGCGTGCTGGGTGACTGTCTGGAGGGCATGGGGATCGCGGTCGTCATGTCGAAGAACGGCTTTGAGCAGACGGATGACGACATCAAGTACCGGATGCTGCAGATCAGCCAGCGGGCGAGTGACGTGAAGGCGAAGGCCGAGGCGGAGGCTGCGAAGAAGGCGGCCGAATCCGGCGGTCACGCGCCGCAGCCTGGACCCACCTTCAAGGGCGATGACAGCCTCAACGACTGAGCGTCCGGCGACCGCGTGTAACGGGTACGGGGAAAACGGGGAAGAGACGACTGTGGAGATCAACGTCGGCGGAGGTGCGGCGGCATGACCGACTTCCAGAGCATGTCCCACCAGCAGATGATCAACTGGCTGGACGAGGCCAGCAGCTTCTACGTCAGGGAAGCGGCGGACCGGTTGGCCGCTGCTGCCGTCAAGCTGGACGAGATCGCAGCGCAGGTGAAGGCTCGGCCGGGACGGGTGGAGTGGCAGGGCGAGGCCGAGAAGGCCTTCATGGAGTGGACGGCGAATCTGGCGAGCAGCACCCGCAGCCTCTCGGACTTCAGCGAGAACGCTGCGGGACGGCTGCGTGACGTGGCGGTGTCCATTGCCGCGGCGCAGAGTGCCATCCCGCGCTACACCTCGCACGCACAGGCCAAGGAGAACCTGGAAGCGGCGAAGAAGTATCACAATGACCCGGATTCGAAGACGGTGGCGAGCAACGCTCGTTCCCAGATGGCCGAGGTCGACAGGGTCACTCTGACGCCGAAGGAGAGGTCGGAGCTGATCGCGGCGAAGGAGGAGGAGAACCGGCAGGCCGCCGCCCGTGAGATGGAGCGCCTCTCTTCGTCGTACAAGGTGTCCGGGGCGTTGATGGAGGACTTCCCCGCTCCGACTTTCCCGCCGCCGCCGGCCGCGTTCGTGCCAGACCCTGAGAGCGTGTCTCGCAACTCCTCGGACGGCATGTCTCGCTCTGCCAGTCGGTCCGACACCGGGACGACCGAATCGACCACGACCACGACCACGACCCGTTCCCAGGACACCAGGCCGACGCCCGACGTCGGGATGATCCCGCCGTCCGGTGACAAGACCGGCCCGGTCAACGTCGTGCGGCCCGAGGTCCCCGTGGACCTCGGCATCGACACCGTGGGCACGCTGCCTCCGCCGACGACCACGACACCGCCGCCGACGGGCACGCCCCCGATCCTCGGCAGGCCGGAGCCCGGCCTGACGCCTCCGCTCGTGGTCCCGCCCACGCTGGGCACGCCCCCCGTGAGCGGTGGTACCGGCCACACGCCGCCCCCCGGGACGCGTGGACCCGTGGGTCCCACGGGCCGGACCGGTCTCGCGAACCCCGGCCCGCTGGGCGGCACCGGCATGCCTCGCGACGGCATCTCCGGCGGCCGTCAGGTGTCTCCCACCACGGGCCGGCCGACGACCGGCTTCCCCCGCAGCACGGTCATCGGCACTGAGCACGGCCAGGGCACGGGCCGTATGCCCATGGGCGGTGGGGGCGGTCACCTGGGTGGTACCCACCCGGGCGGCCAGAACGGCATCAGCGGTGGTCGACGCCTCGCCGTCGAAACCGGTGGCGTCGTCGGCGGCCGTCCGACGCAGCCCGGCGCGACGAGCGCCCGTCCGTTCACCCCGGGAGGCTCGGGGCTCGTACGAGCCGGCGGCGCCCAGGGCGGTGCTGGCACCGGTACGGGCCCGATGGGCCGTGGCGTCATGCCTGCCGGCACGAACGGTGCGGGATCGCGCCGTGAGGACAGCAATGGAGAGCGGCCGGACTACCTCGTCGAGGACGAGGAGACCTGGCAGCAGGGTGGCCGTCGTGTCGCGCCGCCTGTCATCGACTGAGTAGCCAGAGGAAGTAGATGCGTACCAGCAGTATTCGTTCGAGCCGTGGTCGGGCAGTCGCTTCGGCCGCTCTGGGGATGCTGCTGGTGGGCATCGCATCCGTGCCCGCCCATGCGGAGTCCATCCGTTCTCAGCAGTGGCATCTCGACACCTTGGGCGCCGAGGAGATCTGGAAGATCAGCACGGGCAAGGGAGTCACGGTCGCGGTCATCGACAGCGGAGTGGACAGGAACAATGGGGATCTTCGCGGCCAGGTTCTGACGGGTAAGGATTTCGCGCCCAACGAACCAGGTGATCAGTTCACCGATTCCGAAGGCCATGGAACGGGAATGGCAGGCCTCATCGCGGGCACGGGCAAGAGCGGAGGGGGAGACGGAGCGTTCGGCCTTGCCCCTGGGGCGAAGATCCTTCCCATCCGAACTCCGCGCTCGGACAAGAACAAGAGCAAGCAGGCCAACAGTGACCAGTTCAACAGGGTTGCTCCGGAGGCCATTCGTTACGCGGCCGACTCCGGTGCCAAGGTCATCAACGTCTCCCAGGGAGTGATCTCTGGCTCGCAGCAGCTCACCGACGCGGTGAAGTACGCCCTCGACAAGGGAGCCCTGGTCTTCGCGTCGGTGGGTAACAGCGGAGACAAGGGGAACGAGGCCGAGTATCCGGGTGCCACTCCCGGAGTTGTCGGTGTCGGCGCGATCGACAAGAAGCTGATGAAGACAGCGGAGTCCCAGTACGGTCCGCAGGTGGACATGGTCGCGCCGGGCAACAAGATCGTCCACGCTTGCACGTACGCCACGGGGCTGTGTACATCCAGCGGAACCAGTGACGCAACCGCACTCGCCTCAGCCGCCGCCGCCCTCATCTGGGCCAAGCACCCCGACTGGACCAACCATCAGGTGCTGAAGGTCATGCTCAACACCATCAAGCTTCCTGCCGGCGGTGAGAAGCGCAACGACCAGATCGGCTACGGCGCCATTCGTCCCCTCCGCGCCCTGAACACGCCCGGAGACCCCGGCCCTGCCGACGTCCGTCCCATCCCGGACCTCGCCGTCGCCGAGACCGCATCGCCGTCCGCCGCTCCGTCCAAGGCCGGCGAGCAGTCGGCCGCACCGGCCCCCGGCCCTGTCGCCCAGGAGGACAGCGGCAGCAACACCGGTCTCTGGATCGGGCTCGGTATCGGCGCGGCTGTCCTCATCGGTGCCGCGATCGCCGTCCCCGTCATTCGATCTCGGCGAAGCTAGTGCCACGCTCATGACCGGCGTCATGGTCACCTCCTTCGTCTCGCGGCCTTCCTCGCGATCCTTGGCCGTGTTGACCAACGCCGTCTCTCCTGGCGGCTCAGCGCTTGGCGCTACCGCAACCCCGAGGCCAACGAGGCCTCCGAGGCCGCCAGTAGAGTCGGACGTGAGCAGTGTGATGGATACGAGGTTCGTCAAATTCGTCACCTCAGGGCTGGCAGCCTGCGCTCTCCCCAGCGGGTCCGCCGAGCTCGGCATAGATTTCGGACTCTACGACCCGAGCGACCTGATCGGGGAGGGGCGCGTGATCAACATGTACCCCTACGAGGGGATGGGACGTGAGGCGCACGCGGGGTTCAAGAGGGCTTATCTGTTCCTGGAATGCGTGAGCCCCCGGTTCAAGGGCTCCGAGGAGAAGCCGGCCAGGATCCGGGGAGTACTCGATCTCGACAAGCTCTGGCCGCCGGACACCGTCGCCACCCGCGAGGCCAACCTGACCGTGCTTCACTCCGTCGCGTTGGCCGTGGTCCAGAAGCTGGGCTGCGAGAACAACGCAGGACTGTCCGACAGACCGGTCATCAAGTCCAAGCAAGTGGACGGATAATGGGCACGTGAGCAGATCTCAGGCGACTTCCCGGGGCCGGAAGATCAGCGCGATCGCTCTGGCAAGTCTTGGTGCGGTCGCCGCTGTGGTGATCACCGGCTGTTCTCGAGGCAGCGGCAAGGCGGCCGATGAGGACCACGGCTCGGCTGTCGCCCAGGTCTGCGGCGGATTCGTGGAGGAAGCCCCCACCGAGGCAGCCCTCGAGGTTGTCATGGGCACCGAGCGCTTCACCGACGACCTCTCGGAGCCGGAGAGGGCTCTCGAGGCACTACGGGAAGCGGCCCGCACAGAGCAGGCCGACGTGAGCAGGACGCAGGCCATCCCGTACTGCTGGTTGCTTTCCGCCGGGGGCGGGAAGCAAGACCTCCGGGTAGAGCTGCGCACAGCGGCGGAGGCCCCAGCGCCGGATCCCCGACTCGGGGACCAGGTCAGCTCCTTCACCTCCGGGGAGCGGGCCTTCGCTTCCGTTAGCCGCGGCAAGGTGTACTTCAACTGCCGTCTCGGGGCGCCTGGCCACGAAATTCTCGTTGACACCACAGTGCGTGGCCCCGCCGGTTCCCAGGAACCCGGAAGAGACCACCGGACTCGGCTGATCACCCTTGCCAACGCGGCCGCCCGGCACGTCTCCGCGGCGCTAGGTTGCGAGGGTGACCGGCTCGCGCCCGGGGTACCCGCACCCGCCGCGTCGACATCCGGAGGGGCGGGAAGGTGACATGAGAAGCCGAACTCCCGTGAGCAGGCTCATGGTGGCTGCGGTGGCCGCCATCCTCGCGACCACGGCGTGCGCCGCCGACGGCGAGGGCGCAGCCAAGGGCAAGACGGCAGCCGACGTTTGCGGCGGCTTCGCGAAGGATGCCTCTCCTCTCGCAGCGCTTACGGCGATTGCCGGTGAGGGCGGCCTCACGGATGATCGCTCCAAGCCGGATGAGACGCTCGAAACTCTGAGGGAGGCCGACGGCAAGCTCACCACGCAGGAGCTCGCGACCGGCAGTCCGTTCTGCAGATTGCGGAATGCCAGCGACGGGGAATCCGTCTTCGACATCACCTTCCGGGAGGCGCTTGTGGTCCCGGGCACCCGTGATCGCGCCACCTTTCACTACTTCTCGACCGGTGCGGACGCGCTCTCGTCGGATCGGTACGCCCAGATCATGTTTCCCTGTCGTATGGAGGAGCCGGCGAAGGACATCATCGTTTCCGCCGAACTGGAACGGCCGGGCGAGAGTGACGCGAGCACGGCGAACATTCCTGGCCTCCAGGTCACGGTTCTCAACGCGGCTGCCCGCAGTGTCGCGACGGCGCTGGGCTGCGGGGACCCCAAGCTGGTCGACGGAGTTCCGGCCGAGGAACGTTCGTGACTGCGTCTGTATGGGCAAGGGGCGGCGTGGGTGGAGGCGCCGAGCGTCGAGGACTGCAGCCTCACCGAGAGGACCGATCAGAACCGTGCTACGCCGTGGGCCCACCCGGACCTTCAGGGGCAAGTGCTCGACGGCAAGAACCTCGCCTCTGGAGAGCCCGGCGACGAGCACACCGACGCCAGCGGGCACGGCACTGGGATGGCCGGGCTGATTGCCGGTACTGGCAAGGCCAATGGGGGAGACCGAGACCGAGACCGCGTCGCCGTCCGCCGCTCCGTCCAAGGCCGGCGAGCAGTCGGCCGCACCGGCCCCCGGCCCTGTCGCCCAGGAGGAGAGCGGCAGCAACACCGGTCTCTGGATCGGGCTCGGTATCGGCGCGGTCGTCCTCATCGGTGCCGCGGTGGCCGTTCCGGTCGTCCGATCCCGGCGGAGCTGATTCTCGAAGGGCAACGGGAATCGAGGGCGTATCCGCCTGGTCGCACTCCCGCCGCTCGTCGCCGGTGTCGAACGACCCTTCGCGTTCACGCGGGCCGGTGCCGAACGGCAGTGTCTCGCACACCCGGAGGGGCCGAACCCCGAGGTGTCGGGCATCGGCGACATCTGCGCATCAGACAGGACGATTGCGAAGGTGAAGTATCCGTGGCCACAGGGGTGATGCCACCGTTGGCGCGAAGTTTTCCGTGACCAGGCACCGATGCGGCTTGCCGGCACTACGATCGTGTCGTCTCCGCAATCCATGGAACTTGCTGAGGCGAAGCCGGGAAGATCGCCAAATTCGGGGGGACCATGTCGTTCGAGAAGGAGTGGGCCTCTGCCCGCACTCATGCCCAGGCGGACGTGAGCATGCGGCTCAACCAGGTCCCGCCCGAGCCCGGTGGCGGCGGCGGTAACGCGGACCTCGGGGTCGACCAGGACAAGCTCGGCGTGATCGGCAGTGCCGCCTTCGCGCTTCACGGTCGGCTGGTCAAGGACGGCAACCACGCGCGGGCGAACACGGTGGAGGCCGCCACGTCCTTGTCCAGCCATGGCTTTCTCACCGGGGCCGCGATGGCGACCGTGCAGGAGACGTGGAGCTCCCAGCTGAGCACCCTGCTCGATGCCTGCGCCAACATCTCCAACCACCTCGACTACAGCGCGGCCTCGCATGCCAAGGAAGAAGCCGATATCCAGGCGGCCCTCGCCGCTTCCCAGATCAACGAGTACCTCAAGTAGGCGGGGGATCTGCCGTGCTGACTTTCGACAACGTGTACCAGGCGCCGCTGGACAAGATGAAGACGGCTGCCGACAACTGGTCGGAGATGAAGGGCAAGCTCGAGACGCTCGCCGAAGACGCCCGTACGACCATGGCCGCGAAGGCCAAGGACGACTACTGGCGGGGAGTCAACGCCGAGGTCACCAAGCCGTTCGTGGACAAGACGGCGAAGGAGTTCGGAGATGCAGCCAAGGCCGCGGAGGGCATCTTCAAGATCCTTGAGGACGGATACAACGCCTTCAAGAAGGCCAAGGACGATCTGAAGAAGATCGTGGAGACCGATGCCCCGGCCCAGCACCTCGTCGTCAAGACGGACGGCAAGGTCGAGGCCGTGTACCCGCTGGAGAAGGACAACACCGCCCGGCACGACCCGGACTATCCCGAGGCACTGCGAAAGCAGCGCGCCTCCATCGACACGATGCAGAAGAGGATCGACGCGATTGTCGAGACGTGCGACGACGCCGACGTGGCCTGCTCGAACGCGCTGAAGGCCAACATCACCGGCGACAAGCACAACTTCAACGCGCCGACGTACGAAAGTCTCGACGCGGAGGAGGCCGCACGTGCGGCGGCGCTGGCGAAGAAGGTCACCGGCGATGGTGGTACCGCGCGCAATGTCGAGGCGCTGAAGCAGCTCGAAGAGCTCATGAACGACAACGCCAAGGACCCTGAGTTCTCGACATCCTTCTATCGGACGATGGGTCCGGAAGGCTCGCTGGAGTTCTACGCGAAGATGTCCCTGGATGCCACGAGCCTGGGTCCCGCAGGCCAGGACCGGGCCGCCATGGTGCACAACATTCAGAACGACATGGGGTCGATGCTCGGTCTCGCGACGAGCAAGGACACCAAGGGGCATCTGGATCCCGCGTGGACGACCGAACTCATGCGGGCAGGCCGCAAGCCGATCGACGTTTCCGGGTTCGCCGGACTCAACACCAAGATCTACGGCTACCAGGCGTTGGGCTCGCTGCTGCGTGATGGCAAGTACGACACCGAGTTCCTCACCGCCGTGGGCCGGGACATGGTCGCGATGGAACGGCAGAAGCCCGAGATCTGGGAGGAGGGTCTTCCCTACGACCAGAAGATGGCGCTGAATCTCGACAAGGACGGCGGCAAGGGCTTCTACCCTCTCACCGGCCTCATGGAGGCGATGAGCAACAACCCGGAGGCCGCCGCCGCCTTCTTCAACGAACCCGTGCGCGAAGACTCCGACAAGGACGGGATCGTCACCACCGCGGACAAGGCCGTCGGCGGGAAGCACGGAGAGCCCGCCGGCATGGTGGACTACATGCTCGACAGGAAGCCGATGGCCGACTGGCACGACACCGTCAAGGGCGGTGAGCCTCACCCAGGGCAGCAGGCGCTGGGGTACGCCCTGGAGGCAGCGGTGTCCGGACAGGCAGATCCGCACCTGCATAAGTACGACAACCCGCGGCCTCACACAGAGGCCATGGCCAATGTCTTCGAGCGGGTCGTGGCGAAGGTAGGTGGGGCGCCTGAGCTGATGGACGACACGCTGAGCGGCAGCATGGGGCGGATGTCGGCCGAGTACATCGGTGACATCGACGCGACGTTCGGATCCGACACGGACGACTTCGCCAAGGACAAGTCGCAGGCGCACGCTTTGTTCGAGCGCGGGAGCCTGACGCCCTTCGTCGATGCCCTGGGACGTCACGAGGACAGCTACGCCACTGTCTCGGCGGCCCAGCACGAGTACACGCAGGGATTGATGCAGCGGAAGGTGGAGGACTCCTCCCTGTCCGAGGACCAGTTGTCCCGCAGTATCAAGCACATCGCGCAGACGGACGGGAACGTCAACGGCGTTCTCGCCGGTGGCCGCATCGATGCCGCTCTCAGCGACCAGCATGACAAGAACGACGAGCACAACAAGGATCTCGAAGCCGGTGGCAGCGCCGGCGGCTTCGTGGCGGGCAAGATCTTCGAGGGCGCGGCACGCCGCCTCCCCATCGCTGGAGAACTCGTCGGATGGGCTTTCGAGGAGGGCCTCAACGCCGAGATCGACGAGGCCAAGAAGGACCCGTACGAAGGTGCCGCCGACAAGGTGCGGGAGGAGTACCTGAGGGGACTTCAGGAGTCGACGACCCCCATCGCCAAGCAGATCGACCATCTCACGCTGCCGCCGGGAGTGAACCGCGAGATCTTGAAGGACGATGCCACGGACGCCAGCAAGGTCGGCTATAGCCTCGGGCTCGGTGACCAGAGGAATGCGGGAACGAACCATGACCGCTGAGCGGACCTGGAAGGCCGGCATGAGAAGCCGTATCGGACTGGCGGTCTTCGCCACCGCGGTCGTCGCGTTCTCCACCGGCTGCGGTGCATCGGGGGAAGGGAAGGATCAGGGGCCCATCGAGTTCACCGCCGAACCCTGTTGGGGCCTCCTCGAAGAGAGTGACGTTGCTCCCGTCCTGGCCAAGGGGCAGCGCGTCAAGGTCGACAGCACTGATCTCGAGAAGTCGGTCAAGGACCGCCGGACATCGTTCTGCAACGGGAACCAGCAGAACGCCGGGGGCGCCGGGTTCAACGCGTACGTGCAGTGGCGCTCCGAGAACCCGTACAAGAATTCCGACCCGGTGGACGCCTGGGAACCGCTCAAGGACGGCACCAGGCCGGAGGGGAAGGACTGGGGGGCCGGAGCCGAGACGTGGTCCTGGGGAACGCGTGTGGCCGTCGAATGCACCGCAGAACTCCCAGCGGGCGCGCCGGCCTCCTACAAGGCACGCAAGTTTCTCGACGTCCGGGTGAGCGGCAAGGCAGCTGAGGGCGTCGGCTCCTCTGTGAGCCGGCAGGCGTTCGCGAACATGACGCTCAAGCTGGCCCGTGGGGTGGCGGAGAAGGTCGGCTGTACGAACGACCTGCACCTGCCGCAGGCGTGAGCTGCGGCCTGTCGGACCTCCATGAACGCCGGGGGGTCTGGGACCTCAGTACGGGCAAGGGGGTGACCGTCGCGGGAGGCATGCGCCGCGATCTCGTCCGGTCGCAGGTGTTCCCGTCCCTGTGGGATGTTGAGGACCCGCACAAGCGGGCGGTGATCCAGCCGGTCCTGTCCACCACCGCGGCCCAGTACGACGCCCTCGTGCCGGACTTCCAGGACTTCGTGCGCACGGTGCGCCCCGACACCGGTACGGGGGCGTAGCGATGGGCCGTCTTTGGGACAAGTTCACCGGCACCACGTACCCGGACAGCGCTGTCGCGCCGCTGTCCGCGGCGGAGGTGCGGACCGCGCTGCTCTCGGTCAACGGGCCGGGCGTACCGTTCCGCGTGCGCAATGCCCTCCCCTCGGAGAAGGCCGACCTGGTGGCGGAATGGCAGGTCCGCGAGCTGAAGATGACCCTCAAGACCCGGATGCGGCTGGTCCCGGAGAGCCGCGAGGTGCGCACGCTCGACGAGCGGTGGGAGGAGTCGACGCCCGATTCTCTCGGCAAGCGATACGGCCGTGGGCCGGCCCCCCATATCGCCCGGCAGTGGACGTACGAGCGGGGGCCCGATGGTCGTCGGCAGAAGGTCGAGACGCTCCGCTTCGACTCGCGAGACATGAGCAATCCCCTACGGGAAGCGGTCCTCGGCGCGGGGTGGATCTGGCGCGGAGTGCTGTCCCGCCTTTGACCCGGGTCTGGCCGGCCAACCCACGTACTTCGTCAGGGATCGTTACCTCACCGACAGCGGCGAGGCCCTCCGTGACCTCATCTTCGACATCAAGGCCGGCAGGGCCGAGCACCTGCTGTGAACAGCAGGGCGCGGCGCAGTGCCGTCACTTCTCGTACACCGGCATTGCCATGATCCGCCCGCCGCGGGCGATGAAGACCCGGTTGCCGTCGCTGGCGAGCTGGTAGGTGCCCTCGCGCTTCATCTTCGCGGTGAAGAGGACGTCGCCGGTCTTCTTGTGCAGGACGCGGACGGAGCTGTCGTCGGGGGCCGGGAGCCAGACGGTCGCGCCCTCGACGGCGGGGGCGGTCATGGTGCCGCCTGAGCCGTCGAGAACCTCGTACCAGTCCGTGGCCGGGAAGCGGGAGCCCGGGATGGTGTGGTAGCCGTAGGCGTGGAATCCGTCCACGGCGAAGACGACGCCCTGCACGGCGGTCGGGCTGCCCCAGCCCCGGCCGAGAGAGAGGGAGCGCAGGCTCTTGGAGTCCTCGCTCCAGAGGAAGTCGCCCCGGTCCAGCCGGCGGGCGTGGAGAGTGAGGCCGCCGAGGTAGACGGTGTTGCCCGCGATGGCTGGGACCGCGCCGTTCGTGCCCTGGTCCTTGACGTCCCAGTCGGTCTCACCCGTCTTGGTGTGGACGGCGATCACGTGGCCGTCCCGGCCGTGCACGACCAGGCGCCCGTTGCCCACAGCCGCCGTCGCGGGGCCGTCCGAGGATTGGGGGGACTCCATGGGGCGTGACCACGTGGTGGCGCGGGTCCAGGCATCGACGGCGCGGAGCTGGTTGTCCCTGGTCACCAGGTAGACATGTGCGGCGTCGGCGGCCAGCAGGTACTCGGCGGCGGCGTCCGTCTCCCAGACAGGCTTGCCCGTCGACGGGACGACGGCGTGGAGCACGCCCTTCTTGTCGGCGGCCACGAGGAGCCGGTCCGAGACCGAGACGTAACCGGCGTCTGCGTGGAAGCCCTTCGCCCGCCACCTCTCCTTGCCGTCCGTCACGGAGAGAGCCAGGAGGCCACCGGCCTTCGCCTGGACGATGAGCACATCCCGTACGGGAAGCGGGGAACGCCCTTCCGACGCGGTGACGTCGCGGGGCCCCCACAGCGGCTTCGGCGTCTCACCCGGCTTGGTGTCGATGACAGAGATGAACGTCGCCGCCGGAGTGGTCACGGCCGGCGGTACGTCCAACGCGACAGTCTTCTCGTCCCTGGTCAGCCACCAGGCGGCGCCGCCGCCGCTCGCCGCGAGGACCCCCGCTCCGGCGGCTGCCACACCGAGGAAGCGGCGCCGGCTCGGTGCGCCGGGGACGGCCGTGTCGGCGGACGCGGTGAGCCGCTTCGTGTCGGCCTCCCGTCGCGCGATGTCCTCGGCGAGCGGGCCCCTGCGCCAGGCGCGGTCCGCGCCCTTCGGCGGGGAGAAGGCCGCGGTGATCTGCGCAGGTACGGGACGCAGTGTCGGATCCTTCGCCAGGCAGGGGCCGATCAACTGCTGGAGGGCCGACGGGACCTGGCTCATGTCCGGGGTGCCGTGCACGACCTCGTACTGCACCGCCGCCACATGCGTCGCGTCGAAGGCGCGTCGGCCGCTCGCCGCGTACGCGAGCACCGCACCCAGCGAGAAAACGTCCGACGGCGGGCCGACGCGCTGACCGAGGACCTGCTCCGGGGCTCCGTACCCCGGGGTGACCGGGATCTGTCCCGTCGTCGTCAGCGTCAGGCCGTGCTCGGGGCGGGCGATGCCGAAGTCGATGACCCGAGGGCCCGACGACGTCAGAACGATGTTGGCGGGTTTGAGGTCGCGGTGAACGAGGCCGGCCGCGTGGATGTCGTGCAGGGTGCGGGAGAGGAAGTGGCCCAGAGCACGGACGGTCGGCTCGTCCATCGGCCCGTACGTACGGATGGCCTCGTCGAGGGTCGGCCCGGCGAGGAACTCGGCGGCGATCCACGGCCGTCCGCCCTCGGTCTCCGCGCCCAGGACCCGTGCCACGCCCTTGCTCGCGACGGCCTTGGCCATCTCGGCTTCGCGGACGAAGCGCTGGGCGAGGTGCAGATCGTGTGCGAGCTCGGGTCGCAGCACCTTGACCGCGGCGGAGCGGGCGGACCCGTCCTGGCCGAAGTAGACCTTGCCCATACCGCCCTCGCCGAGAACTCCGAGGAGCCGGTACGGGCCGAGGCGAAGGGGGTCGCCGGCGGAAAGGGGCTGCATGGTCACTACGGTGCCTTCTGGGTCGGATCGAGGGTGGGGACGGTCATGCGAAGGGCAGCGCCAGGGCCGTGGTCTTCCCGGCACCGAGGATGCGCGTCCCGCTTTGGTCCACGACGTAGCGGGTGGCGTCGGTCGGGAACACCCAGGCCGAACGGCGCGTGCTGAGGTCAACCGCGCTCAGGCCGCCACGGACGGGCGCGTAGACGTACTTCTTGCCCACGATGGGCACGACATGGAGGAGCGGGGTCAGGTCGCGTGCGGGAGGCGCTTCCTCCCAGCGCCGGGCTCCCGTGTCCGCGCTTACGGCGACGAGTCCCCGGTCGCCTTCGGTCGCGTAGACGAGCCGGCCCGCAACCGCCGGCACGCCGTAGCGGTTGCTGCCCGTCCCGGACTCCCAGGCGATGCTGCCGTCGGCGATCCGCAGAGCACGCAGCCGTTCGCCACCGAGGTAGATGTGCCTGTCGTCCGTGGCGAGTTGGCCGGGGATGAGCCATGGGTCGCTCTCCAGCACCGCGATGTTCCGCTTCCAGAGGACGTTTCCCGTACGGGTGTCCCTGGCCTCAACGTTGAACGACTCCATGTCACCGCTCCGCTTGCCGAGGATCAGGCGGCTCCCGACGGCCTTCGAGACGTAGACGCGGTTTCCGTCCCACTCATATGCGCGGCGCCACGCTTCCTTGCCCGTACGGAGGTTGACGGCGAGGAGATGCCAGCCGGTCTTGACCTTCTCGACCGAGTCGTTCCGGTGGCCGATCCGTGCGTCCGCGTAGAGCATGCCGCCGGTGGCTGTCAGCAGGTGGGTGCTGAGGGCCGAGCCGTCGAAGCTCTTCACCTCGATCACCCGGGCTGCTTCTTGGCCGGTCCATGGCGCGAAGGTGCGGATCTGCAGGGCGCTCGGGCCCTCGTCGGTGCCGCGTGACTCGAAGAAGTGCTTGCCGTCCGTGGTGATCTGCTGCGGATCCATCGCCATGGAGTCTGTCCACAGCTCCCTGCCGTCCCTGGGGTCCAGCACTCTGAAGGACACCGTCTCGGCGAAGCCCACCACGTCACCCGCCAGGAGCTGGGTGGTCTCCTGCTCGCGGTCGAACGACTCCACCTGCCACAGGGCTCTGGGTCCGCCGTCGGACGCGTTCGTGGCAGGCGCCGGCGCCGACGGCGTCGGCGCGGCTGCCTCTCCGTCAGCCGGCGGGGCGTCGCCGGATGCCAGCCACGCCCACACCCCCGCGCCCACGCCGCTCAGCCCCAGCAGTGAACCCGCCCCCGTCGCAAGGAGTTTGCGGCGCGAGAGCGGGGTGGGGCGGGGTGTCCTCGTCTCCGCGTACGGGTCGTCCGCCGGGGCCGGGAGGCGGTGGGGCTGGTGGAGCCAGACCTGCGTTGCTCGGCGGGCGATGTCGGTGAGGAGGAGGGGCGGGAGGTGGTCCGCGAAGTCGCCCTGGCCGTCGTGGAGGTGGGTCGCCAGGTCCGTGGTCGTCGGGCGGGACCTCGGGTCCTTCGCGAGGCAGGCCGTCAGGAGGGGGAGCAGGGGTTCCGGGACGCCCGTGAGGTCGGGGGTGGCGTAGCGGACGCGGTAGAGGAGGTCCGCCGGGGCGCCCGTGCCGAAGGGGCCGTGGCCCGTGGCCGCGAAGACCAGGACGCCCGCGAGGGCGAAGACGTCGCCGGCCGGGGTGTGTTCCTGGCCGCCCGCCTGCTCGGGGGACATGAACGCCGGGGTGCCCGTTGCCGCGCCCGTGCTCGTCAGGTGGTCGTCGCCGGCCGCGCGGGCGATGCCGAAGTCGATGATCTTCGGGCCGTAGGCGGTGACCAGGACGTTGGAGGGCTTCAGGTCGCGGTGGACGACGTCCGAGGAGTGGAGTTGCGCCAGGGCCCCCGCGAGGGCCGCGCCGAGTGCGCGGACCGTCGGCTCGGGGAGTCCGCCGCACAGCGCGACCGCGTCGTCGAGCGGCGGGCCGAGGACGTACTCCGTGGCCAGCCACGGGGTTTCGGCCAGCGGGTCCGCGTCCACGACGGCCGCCCCGTGCCGGCCGCCGATGATCCGTGCCGCGTCCGTCTCCAGCCGGAAGCGGGTACGGAAGTCGGCCTCGGAGGCGAGCCGGGCGTGCATCGTCTTCAGGGCGACCGTACGGCCCCCGGGCGTTCGGGCCAGATAGACCGTGCCCATGCCGCCCGAGCCCAGGCGGGCGAGCAGACGGTACGTGGCGATGACCGCCGGGTCGGCGTGGGTGAGTGGTGACAGCATCGCGTCAGTTCCAGGGCAGTTCGGCGGCGAGGATCTCGGACGACTGGCGGGCGAGCGCCGCGACGACCCGGCCGGGCAGCCAGCCGGGGGTCAGCAGCGAACCCGCCGAGCTCAGCACCGTCTCGTGCGGGGTCGGCGGCGCGAGCGTGGTCAGGACGTCGGCCGCGGTGGGTCGGTTCGCGGGGTCGCGGGCAAGGCAGGAGGCTGTCGACGGACGCAGGGCCGACGGGAGTTCGGAGCGCTCCGGGACGGTGTGCCCGGTGGACGCGTACGCGAGGACCGCGCCGAGCGCGTACACGTCACCCGGCGGGCGCGGCCGTCCGCCCGACGCCTGCTCGGGCGCCAACGCACCCGGGTCGATGCCCGGGAGGGCCGTGCGGTGAGTCCCGTCCGGTGCCGCCGCCCGTACCGCGCCGAAGCACGTCAGGCGCGGGCCGTCCGCCGTGAGCAGGACCGCGGCGGGGGACACGCCCGCATGCGTGACGCCCTGTGCGTGTGCGGCGGCCAGCGTCTCGGCGAGGGCGACGCCGATCACCCGAACCGTTTCCTCCGGCAACGGGCCGCCGTGTACGGCGAGGGCGACAGGGAGCGGGAGCGCGGGAACATACGGGGTCGTGTGGAACGGGGACGAGGCCGGATCCGCCACCTCCGTCACCGGGGCGATCCACGGGCCCAGGAGCCGCTGCGCCGCCTGGGCCTCCGTCAGGAAGCGCGCGGGGTCGGCGCCGGGCAGGGGCGCGGAGAGCAGCACCGTACGGTCGCCCTCCGCGCTGCGGGCGACGAAACGGCGGCAGGGGACGAGTTCGGGGGACGGGTCCAGACGGGTGATCAGACGGTACGGGCCGATCCGTCGCGCGGACTCCTCGTTCGGGCGCGGCCGTTCCACGTGCGAACCCCCCTGTCGTACGCCCATGCCGCCCCAGCGGTTGCTGGAGCAACAGGAGCCTACTCAAGCGGGGGGAGGGGCGTGGGGGTGGTGACCCCCGTCAGTCCGCCACCGGGTCGTCGGCCACGCGCTTCGCGCCGAGCAGGGAGAGCGAGAGGATCGAGGCGCGCGTGATGAGCCCGGCGAGCAGGATCGTGCCGAACCCCTCCACCTGGAACGGGGCTATCTCACCGCCCAGCCAGGACAGCAGCCACCAGATCAGGGAGTCCTGTACGAACCCGGCCGCGGCGAAGGCCAGCAGGGGGAGCGGTGGGACCGGGGCGGACGGGCCGATGTAGATCAGCTGAGTGATGAGGGAGATCACCACGCCCGCGATCACGATCGAGAGGGCCACGTCCACGGCCTCCGCGCCCAGCGTGACGCCCGGCAGCACAGCCCCGGAGAGGCCGACTCCGACAAGGGCGCCCAGTCTGCGGCGCGTGCCTGTATCAGTCATGAGCGGACTCTGACACAGGCGACGTGATCTTGTGAAGATCCCGTGGAGACGGGATCCGGGGGTCCGGCGAGAGACCGTGGCGGGAATTGAACCCGCGTAACTCGCTTTGCAGGCGAGCCCCTCAACCACTCGGGCACACGGTCGTGTTGTGCACGAGTACGACCGTAGGGCGGGGTGGGGAAGGGGCTCAAGGGTTCCGGGCGGCGTGCAACACGACTGCCATGTGGCGTTCATGGTCGGGCGGTCCGCGGGGTTGTTCGTGGGCTGGTGGTGGGGTTGTCCGTCGGGCTGTTCGCGGGCCGACGGTGGGCGGTCCGTGGGGCGGTCCGTGGGCTGCTCGTGGGGCGGGCGGTGGGTCCGGCGGTCCGTCGGCTTACGACCAAGGGACCAGCTCCGACCCGACTGTCGACAGGGTCCATTCAGCGTTACGCCCCTTACTCTGGGGCTATGAGTGCCCTCGAACCCCGCGACGCCGACGTCGCGCCCGCCACCGCCGTCCCCTCCCCGGGCGGCGGATCCGTGCTCGGCCGGGACCACCGGGCGCTCAGCATCGGCATGGTCTCCGTCGTCCTGCTCATCGCCTTCGAGGCGACCGCGGTCGGGACCGCGATGCCGGTCGCGGCGCGCGAGCTGAACGGGATCCCGCTGTACGCGTTCGCCTTCTCCGCGTACTTCACCACCAGCCTCTTCGCCATGGTCCTCTCCGGGCAGTGGTCCGACCGCGCCGGGCCGCTCGCCCCGCTCACCGCCGGCATCACCGCCTTCGCCGCCGGACTGCTGCTCTCCGGGACCGCCGGCACGATGTGGCTGTTCATCCTCGGCCGGGCCGTGCAGGGGCTGGGCGGCGGCCTGGTGATCGTGGCGCTGTACGTGGTCGTCAGCCGGGCGTACTCCGAGACGCTGCGGCCCGCGATCATGGCGGCCTTCGCGGCCAGTTGGGTCGTCCCGTCGGTCGTCGGGCCGCTCGCCGCCGGGACGATCACCGAGCACCTGGGCTGGCGCTGGGTCTTCGTCGGCATCCCCGTGCTGGTCGTCCTGCCGCTCGCCCTCGCCCTCCCCGCCATCCGCCGTACCGCGTCCGGGCCCGCCGACCCGGCCGCGCCGCTCCCGCCGTACGACCGCCGCCGGATCAGGCTCGCGCTCGGCATCTCGGCCGGGGCGGGGCTGCTTCAGTACGCGGGCCAGGAGCTGCGCTGGCTCTCGCTGCTGCCGGCGGCGGTGGGCGCGGCGCTGCTGGTGCCGGCCGCGCTCGGGCTGCTGCCGCGCGGGACGTACCGCGCGGCGCGCGGGCTGCCGTCCGTCGTGCTGCTGCGCGGGGTCGCGGCCGGGTCGTTCATCGCCGCCGAGTCCTTCGTGCCGCTCATGCTGGTCACCCAGCGGGGTCTGAGCCCCACGCTCGCGGGGATGTCGCTCGCGGTTGGCGGCGCGACGTGGGCGCTCGGCTCCTGGATCCAGTCCCGGCCGCGGACGGAGCCGTACCGGGAGCGGCTCGTGGTCTTCGGCATGGTGCTGGTCGCGGCGGCGATCGCCGCCGCGCCGAGCGTCCTGATCGCGTCCGTGCCGGTGTGGGTGGTCGCGGTGGCGTGGGCGTTCGGCTGCCTCGGCATGGGCATGGTCATCGCCTCGACGAGCGTGCTGCTCCTGAAGCTCTCGGCCCCGGAGGAGGCGGGCGCGAACTCGGCGGCCCTGCAGATCTCGGACGGCCTGTCGAACGTGCTGCTGCTGGCGGCGGGAGGGGCGGCGTTCGCGGCGCTGGGCGGTGGCGCGGTGGGCCACGGCGTGACCTCGGGCGCGGGCGCGCACCCGGTGGCCTTCGCGGCGGTGTTCCTGCCGATGGCGGGAGTGGCGCTGGCGGGCGCGTGGGTGGCGACCAGGCTGAACCCTCGTGCGGGTGGCTGACCTGGGCCCCGTCCCTGTCGCGATGGCGAAGCCGCTCGGTATCACGGTGGCCCCATGAGTGGTACCGTCGTGGTATGGCAATGAACCTGCGTCTCCGCGACGACCAGCAAGAGGCCCTCAAGCTCCGTGCTGAGGAGGAGGGCCGCAGCATGCATGCCATCGTGCTTCAGGCGATCGACCGCTATCTGGAGCAGGAGGCCGACCGGGAGGCTGTCCGCAGGCTCGGCGCCAAGTACGCGGTGCGCCATGCCGATCTGCTGAAGCGACTGGGGGAGTAGGTGAAGTACCTGACGGTCCAGGAGGTCCTGGACCTGGCGGAGCTCGCCTGCGCCGGCCAGCAGATCGCCGTCCGGGATCTGGGCCTGCTCAGCTCCGCGGCGCACCGGCCGCAGTCACAGATGTTCGGCATCGAGGCGTACGCCGACCTCTTCGAGAAGGCCGCGGCACTGCTCCAGTCGTTGGCCGTGAACCGTCCGCTGGTGGACGGCAACAAGCCCATGGCGTGGATGTGCACGGTCGTCTTCCTCGACTTCAACGGCACCGAGATGGTCGACGTCGACCAGGACGAGTCGTACAAGCTGGTCATCGACGTGGCCACCGGCGATCTGGAGGACGTCACGCTCATCGCGCGGCGCCTGCGCGGCCTGCACGAGGCGACGTGAGCTGAGTCGCACCCTCGCCGCCCGCGGGGCGTTCGCACGAGGATCCAGCCGGGTCGCCGGTAAGGTGGCCCGGTTGTCATATCTGGACGAGCGTCGAACCGGAGACCGTGACTACCACCGCCACCTCCTCCCATCACCTCTCTCCCGCCTTCCCCGGCCGGGCCCCCTGGGGTACCGCCAACAAGCTGCGAGCCTGGCAGCAGGGCGCCATGGAGAAGTACATCCAGGAGCAGCCCCGCGACTTCCTCGCGGTCGCGACGCCCGGCGCCGGAAAGACCACCTTCGCGCTGACGCTCGCGTCCTGGCTGCTGCACCACCACGTCGTGCAGCAGGTGACGGTCGTCGCGCCCACCGAGCACCTGAAGAAGCAGTGGGCTGCCGCCGCCGCGCGGATAGGCATCAAGCTCGACCCCGACTACAGCGCCGGGCCGCTCAGCAAGGAGTACCAGGGCGTCGCCATCACCTACGCCGGTGTCGGTGTACGCCCCATGCTCCACCGCAACCGCTGCGAGCAGCGCAAGACCCTCGTCATCCTCGACGAGATCCACCACGCCGGTGACTCCAAGTCCTGGGGCGAGGCCTGCCTGGAGGCGTTCGACCCGGCGACCCGCCGTCTCGCCCTGACCGGTACGCCGTTCCGTTCCGACACCAACCCCATCCCCTTCGTCACGTACGAAGAGGGGAACGACGGCATCCGGCGGTCGTCGGCGGACTATACGTACGGCTACGGCAACGCCCTCGGCGACGGCGTCGTCCGGCCCGTGATCTTCCTTTCCTACAGCGGCAACATGCGCTGGCGCACCAAGGCCGGTGACGAGATCGCCGCCCGCCTCGGCGAGCCCATGACCAAGGACGCCATCTCCCAGGCGTGGCGCACCGCCCTCGACCCCCGAGGCGACTGGATGCCGAACGTCCTGCGCGCCGCGGACCAGCGGCTCACGGAGGTCAGGAAGGGCATCCCCGACGCCGGCGGGCTCGTCATCGCCTCCGACCAGGACTCCGCCCGCGCCTACGCCAAGCTGATCCGCGAGATCACCGGCACCAAGGCCACCGTCGTCCTCTCCGACGAAGCGGCCGCCTCCAAGCGGATCGACGAGTTCAGCGAGAACAACGACCGCTGGATGGTCGCCGTCCGCATGGTGTCCGAAGGCGTCGACGTCCCCCGTCTCGCCGTGGGCGTGTACGCGACGACCATCTCGACCCCCCTCTTCTTCGCCCAGGCCGTGGGGCGTTTCGTACGTTCCCGCAGGCGCGGCGAGACCGCCTCCGTGTTCCTTCCCACCATCCCCAACCTCCTCGGCTTCGCCAACGAGATGGAGGTCGAGCGCGACCACGTGCTCGACAAGCCGAAGAAGGACGGCGAGGAGGACCCGTACGCCGAGTCCGAGAAGGAGATGGCGGAGGCCGAGAAGCAGCAGGACGAGGACACCGGCGAGCAGGACATGCTGCCCTTCGAGGCGCTGGAGTCCGACGCCGTCTTCGACCGGGTCCTCTACGACGGCGCCGAGTTCGGCATGCAGGCCCACCCGGGCAGCGAGGAGGAGCAGGACTACCTCGGCATCCCCGGGCTCCTCGAACCCGACCAGGTGCAGCTGCTCCTCCAGAAGCGGCAGGCCCGGCAGATCGCCCACAGCCGCAAGAGGCCGGACACCGAGGCCGATCTGTTGGAGCTTCCGGCCGAGCGGCGCCCCGTCGTTTCGCACAAGGAGCTGCTCGAGCTGAGGAAGCAGCTCAACACGATGGTCGGCGCGTACGTCCACCAGAGCGGCAAGCCGCACGGCGTCATCCACACCGAGCTGCGACGGGTGTGCGGCGGGCCGCCGAGCGCCGAGGCGACGGCCGGCCAGATCCGCGAGCGGATCAAGAAGGTGCAGGAGTGGGCCACCCGGATGCGATGAGGGTGGAGGGCGTGGCGCCCGGCCGCGGCGAGTGAGCGCATGCGGGAGTGGAACCCGGGTGCGGTGAGTGCGTCCCGGTGTGGCGTCCGGATGCGGTGAGTGCGTCCGGGTGTGGCGTCCGGCCGCGGGGAGTGTCGAGTGGTGTGGGGTCGGCTCGTACGCGGGGGCGTACGGGCCTTACGCGTTCGATGGGCTGTCCGTCGGGCTTGTCCGGACACCGTGCGCGTCGCTCGTATCCGTCGACTTTGTCCGGCGAATCCCCCTGACCGGCTGACTTCCGCCTCGAACCGACCGTATCCGGTCGCTCGCGCCCGGATTCTGGACGAGGTCTTCCGCTGAGCGGAGTGGCTCGCTACTGTCCCCCGCAATGCAAACGCCCCGTGGCAGCGCCGCCGCGGAGCGCAGCCGGTGCGCATGGCCTGCCGGCGGCCTCTGACGTGCGTCGCCGCGGGACCGGCGCCGCTGCTCTCGTTTGAAGGTCCGCCGTCACTCACTCCGAAGGAGAGGGCGTCGTGACCGCGGAAACCTCCCAGACGCTCGACCGGGGCCTCAGGGTCCTCAAACTGCTCGCCGACACCGACCACGGCCTGACCGTCACCGAGTTGTCCAACAAACTCGGAGTGAACAGGACCGTCGTCTACCGTCTGCTCGCCACACTCGAACAGCACGCGCTCGTACGACGCGACCTGGGCGGTCGCGCCCGGGTCGGCCTCGGTGTGCTGCGGCTGGGCCGCCAGGTCCACCCGCTGGTCCGCGAGGCCGCGCTGCCCGCGCTGCGCTCGCTCGCCGAGGACATAGGCGCGACCGCCCACCTCACCCTCGTCGACGGGGCGGAGGCGCTGGCGGTCGCCGTCGTCGAACCGACCTGGACCGACTACCACGTGGCCTACCGCGCCGGTTTCCGGCACCCGCTGGACCGGGGCGCGGCGGGCCGCGCGATCCTCGCGGCCCGGCAGGGCAGCCTGATCGAACCCGGCTTCACGCTCACCCACGGCGAGCTGGAGGCGGGCGCGAGCGGCGCGGCGGCTCCGCTGGTCGGGGTCACGGGCATCGAGGGCAGCGTGGGCGTCGTGATGCTCGCGGACGCGGTGCCGGAGCGAGTGGGGCCGCGGGTGGTGGACGCGGCGCGGGAGGTCGCCGACGCGTTGCGCTAGAGCGCGCGGCGGTTACGAAGGTCAGGCCGGCGGTCTTGTGCCGGCAGGCCGGGGACCCCGAGGCGGGCCAAGCCTGCCGCGGGGGCCGGCCTTGGGGCGCTCTGCCCCCGTCAGGGAGCCGAGCCCGCGCGGGGCTCTGGGCCCACGGCGAACGGCCTGTCACGGGCACCGACGCGGAGCAGTTCCGCACCATGATCGACACCCGTCTCGCCGACGTCCGCTTCGTCCTCGACCGGCTCGAAGCCCTGGCGGGCCCCCTCGGCCGCGCGCTCGACCTGGGGCGGGTCGGGATGTACGGGCACTCGGCCGGGGGCACCACGGCCGCCCAGGCGCTGTACGACGACCGGCGGATCGCCGCCGCGGTGAACCTGGAGGGCTACCTGGACCGGGTGGACGGCGAGCTCTTCCCGGTGGCCCGGTACGGCGTCGACCGCCCCCCTCTTCGGTACGGACGGGTTCCGCGACGCGCGGCTCGACCGCTCCTGGTCCGCGATGCTCGCCCACCCCACGGGCCGCACGTGTCGGCGCCAGCTCGACCGGGCGGCGCACGGGGTGTTCACCGACTACGCGGCCCTCGTGCCGCAGCTGCACGCCGCGGGCCTGGTGACCACGGCGGACCGGGTCCGACTCGTCGGCGCGATCGAACCCAGGACGTCCGTGCCGACGGTGCGCCACCTGGTCCGCGCGTTCCTCACCCGGACCGTCCCGCCCGGGGGTGCGTGATAGCACCGGAGCGTCTCGCTCGCGGGGCCGACGGCACCGGACCGTCCCTATCAGGGGCGCCCAGTAGATTGGGGGCGTGCTCTCCAGTCTCACGCGTAACCGTGCCCTCGCGCTCTGTGCGCTGCCCGTCGCCGCTCTCTTCGCGGTCGTCGGGCTGGCGCCGTTGCCGTACGCCATCGCACAGCCCGGCACGACCGCCGATGTGCTCGGCCAGGACAAGGGGCGCGAGGTCATCACCATCAGCGGCAAGCCGGTCCGGCCGACGGAGGGCGAGCTGCTGATGACGACCATCTCGGCCACCGGGCCCAGCGTCGACAACGACTTCGGCGATGTCGTCGACGCCTGGTTCCGGACCGACCGGGCCGTGCTGCCGCGCGACTCCGTCTACCCGCCCGGGAAGTCGGACGCCGAGGTCGAGAAGCACAACCTCGGCGAGATGAAGGAGTCGCAGGACGCCGCCACCATGGCCGCCCTCGGCTACCTCAAGCTCGACCCGAACGACGTCGACGTCACGCTGCACCTCGCCGACGTCGGTGGTCCGAGCGCCGGTTTCATGTTCTCCCTCGGGATCGTCGACAAGCTCGCCGGCGACGGCTCGGGCGGCGACCTCACCGGCGGCCGGACCATCGCCGGTACGGGAACGATCGAGCCGGACGGCACGGTCGGCGCCGTCGGCGGCGTCTCCCTGAAGACCCAGGCAGCGGGCCGCGACGGGGCGAGCGTCTTCCTCGTACCGAAGGCGGAGTGCTCGGACGCGCGGGCCGAGCTGCCGAAGGGGATGCGGCTGATCCCGGTCTCCGCGCTCAGCGATGCGGTGTCTTCGCTCCGTGCGCTGGAGCAGGGGCAGGAGGCGAAGGTTCCGAGCTGCTGACGCCCTTCGGGGCGGCGTCCATCTCGCGCCAGGCCGGGAAGACCATCGGGGCCAGCGTGACCAGGAAGTAGACCCCGCCGAGCGTGAGCAGCGCCGTCACCAGGCCGGCCCCTTCGATGAGCTGTCCGGCGACGAGGCCGCCGAGCGGGGTGGCGAGGAGCACCCCGGCCATCGTCACTCCGGAGACCCGGCTGCGCAGGTCGTCGGGGACGCGTTCGTACATCAAGGTGGCGAGGATCGGGTTGAGGAGCCCGGCCCCGAACCCGCTCGCCACCATCGTGACGAGCAGCGGAAGCGTGGTGTCGGTGAGCGCGGCCACCGCGTACGGCGGGGCCCCGCACAGCAGGAACCCGGCCGTGAAGACCGCCCGGCGCGGGAAACGGTGGCCGACCGCCCCGTACAGCACCGCGGCGAGCAGCGCGGAGCCGCCGAAGACGGCGACGAGCAGACCGAGGGCGGCGGAGCCGCCGAGGTTCTCCCGCGCGTGGACCGGCAGCAGCACCGAACTCCAGCCCTGGCTCAGGCCGTTGGTGGCCATCACCATGACGACGATGCCGAGCAGCAGCCGGGAGCGGAGCACGAAGGCGTACCCCTCGCGCAGCTCGGCGCGGTAGCCGGGCAGTGAGAAGGGGGCCGGGTCGGGCTGGGGCGCGGCGGCCGGCACGCCCCGCAGGCCGAGGAGGACGAGCAGGGCGGAGAGCCCGAAGGTGGCGGCGTCGAGGAGCAGCACGGTGTCCGCGCCGATGAGGGCGACGAGGACGCCGGCGAGGGCGGCGCCGGTCATCCGGGCGCCTCGGGACACGGCGTCGTAGAGGCTCGCGGCGCGGGGGAGCGGGGTCCCGGCGAGGCGGGCCAGGTCGGGGATCAGGACGGAGCGGGCGGTCTCGCCGGGCGCGTGGAAGAGGCCGGTCACGGCCATCAGCGCGCAGAGCATCCAGAACTCCAGCACGCCGGCGCTGTGCAGGAGCGGGATCGCCGCCAGCGCGAGCGCGCAGACGAGGTCGGAGGCGACGCTGATCCGGCGCCGTCCGATCCGGTCGATGACCGGGCCGCCGACGATCGCGGAGACGACGACGGGAACGGCCGCGCAGAAGGCGACCAGGCCCGCCTTTCCGGGGCTGCCGGTGGTGTCGAGGGCGAACCACGGGACACCGATGAGGGTGAGCGCGTTGCCGGTGATGGATATGGCGTTGGCGGCCAGGACGGTGGCCAGTGGAGCACGTCCCCCCGGAGCGCTCATGCGGCGAGCGGGAGACGTCGGGCGCTGCCCGGGGCGGTGGTGCCCGGTCGGGCGGTGGCCGGGACGGCGAGTCGCAGCCCTAAGGCGACCAGCGTCCAGCCGATCCGGGCGCGGACTGGGGTGGGGGCCACGGAGTCGGCGGCCGCGCGGTGGAGATCGGCCGGGCGGTGGAGTTCGGCCGACCGGTGGAGTTCGGCCGCGTCGAGGTGGTGCAGCTGAAGGTGGATGTCGGCATGCATGGCTTCGTGGTCCCTTTCTCAGTTCTCGTACTGGGGGAACGCGTGCAGGTGCATCCGTACGCGGGCGGCGCCCGGGGCGTCGGGGTCGGCGCTGTCGCGGTACGCGTCGATCAAGTCGTGGATCCTCGCGTTGAGTTCGCGCAGTCGCTCGGGCGGCAGGCGCAGCGTGAAGTCGCTCATGTCGGTGGAGCCGGTCCACGCCTGGTCCCAGTCGTGGCGGGTGCCGAGCCAGGTGTTGAGCTCCTGGGCGTGGATGGTCGCGATCTCGTGGAGGTAGACCTCCACGGCGCCCCTGACCTCGGGGTCGGGGTTCTCGTACAGCGACTCGTCGAACGTCGTGCCCTGCACGGCCGCCTTCCACCACCGCTCCCGGCCCTTGCCCCGGGTCGGGTCGTCCTCGACGAAGCCGTGGGCGGCGAGCTGGCGCAGGTGGTAGCTGGTCGCGCCGCTGGACTCGTCGAGCCGCTCGGCCAGTTGGGAGGCGGTGGCGGGGCCGTAGTGACGCAGGGCGCGCAGGAGCTGGATGCGCAGCGGGTGGGCGAGGCCGCGCAGCGAGCGCGGGTCGAGCGTGCGGCTCAGGGGCTTCTCGGGCTGGGGCACGGAGGGCGGGACGGACTGCGGCTCGGATTCGGGCATGGCCTCAGACTAGAGTTGCAAAGAAAGCCTTGCAAGGAATTCTTTGCAACTACTTCTTTGGAACCCTGTCGAGCCGCGCGGCCGCTGCCGCGCCCGTCCGTGCCGCTATGCGGGTCCGTCCTCTGCCGCCTGTTCCACCAGCGGGATGATCCGCAGCGGTACGGGGTTCTCCATCACGATCGCCGTGGAGGCCCGCACGATGCCCTCGAAGCCGACGACCCGGTCGATCACCCGCTGCAGGTCCGCGTTGGAGCGGGCGACCAGCCGGCAGAGCATGTCCCCGTGGCCGGTGGTCGTGTGCAGTTCGAGCACCTCGGGCACGGTCGCCAGATGGCCCCGGACGTCGGGCCCCTGCCCCTGCTTGATCTCCAGCGTCGCGAACGCCGTCACGGGATAGCCGAGCGCCGCCGGATCGACCTGAGGGCCGAATCCGCGGATCACTCCGTTCGCCTGGAGGCGGTCCAGACGCGCCTGCACGGTGCCGCGTGCCACGCCCAGCCGGCGCGAGGCCTCCAGGACTCCGATCCGCGGCTCCCGGGCGAGGAGCACGATCAGCCGCCCGTCCAGATGATCGATCGCCACAGCGGCCTCCCCATGGTCATCCTGTACAAGTATCCCCGCCATACTGACCCGCCGCTGTGCAGATTGCCCAGTGCTCCGGCGAACTATTGCGCAGCTTGCCGATCGGCGGGACTCTGCCGCTATGACTGAGACCATCGATCACACCCCTTCCACGGCGCGGCAGGCCGATCCCTTCCCCGTGAAGGGCATGGACGCGGTCGTCTTCGCCGTCGGCAACGCCAAGCAGGCCGCGCACTACTACTCCACGGCCTTCGGCATGAAGCTCGTCGCCTACTCCGGACCGGAGAACGGCAGCCGCGAGACCGCCAGTTACGTCCTGACGAACGGCGCCGCCCGCTTCGTGTTCACCTCCGTCATCAAGGTCGCCACCGACTGGGGCCGGTTCCTCACGGAGCACGTCGCCGAGCACGGTGACGGCGTCGTCGACCTGGCGATCGAGGTGCCCGACGCGCGCGCCGCGTACGCCTACGCCGTCGAGCACGGCGCGACCGGCATCACCGAGCCGTACGAGGTGAAGGACGAGCACGGCACCGTCGTCCTCGCCGCCATCGCCACGTACGGCAAGACCCGCCACACCCTCGTCGAGCGCTCCGGCTACGACGGCCCGTACCTGCCGGGCTTCGTCGCCGCCAACCCGATCGTCGAGCCGCCGGCCAAGCGCACCTTCCAGGCGATCGACCACTGCGTCGGCAACGTCGAGCTCGGGAAGATGAACGAGTGGGTGGCCTTCTACAACAAGGTCATGGGCTTCACGAACATGAAGGAGTTCGTGGGCGACGACATCGCGACCGAGTACTCGGCGCTGATGTCGAAGGTCGTCGCCGACGGCACGCTCAAGGTCAAGTTCCCGATCAACGAGCCGGCGATCGCGAAGAAGAAGTCGCAGATCGACGAGTACCTGGAGTTCTACGGCGGCGCGGGCGTCCAGCACATCGCGCTGGCCACGAACGACATCGTCGCCACCGTGCGCTCCATGCGCGCCGCCGGTGTCCAGTTCCTCGACACGCCGGACTCGTACTACGACACGCTCGGCGAGTGGGCCGGCGAGACGCGGGTGCCGGTCGAGACGCTGCGTGAGCTGAAGATCCTCGTCGACCGCGACGAGGACGGCTACCTGCTGCAGATCTTCACGAAGCCGGTCCAGGACCGCCCGACCGTCTTCTTCGAGATGATCGAGCGCCACGGCCACCGGGGCCACCGGGACGGCCACCGAAGCCGCCGGGACGACCGCCGAAGCCGCCGCCACCGCCGCCGGGACCACCCGGACGACCGCC
>NZ_JBHWBS010000071.1:0-37332 GCF_042735655.1 Streptomyces sp. NPDC059567
TGCTGCAGTGCTGGACCGGCACCTGCACCACCTGCGGCCGACGCCTGCCCCGCAACAGAACCAGACTCAGAACCTAACGAAGCACTACTAGGGCGCCGACGCGAGCGCCTCCGTCACGCCTTCCTCGCGTTCTCCGAGGAAGTGCGGGTCCGGCCGCAGGGCCGCGTCCACGGCCGCCTTGCCGGCGGCGACCAGCTCCCGGACGCCGCCGTAGTAGAAGACGGAGTCGTGTGGTTCGACGACCTTCACGCCGTACGACTCGATCCCGGCCGCCCGGCAGAGCGCCACGGCCCGCTTGATGTGGAAGTCCTGGGTGACGAGGACGGCCCGGTCGACGCCGAAGATCTTCTTCGCGCGGACGCAGCTGTCCCACGTGTCGAAGCCCGCGTAGTCGCTGACGATCCGGCCGTCCGGCACCCCGCGCTCGGTGAGGTACGCGCGCATGGCGTCCGGCTCGTCGTACTCCACGCGGCTGTTGTCACCGGTGACGAGGACGACCTTGACCTTGCCGGCCCGGAAGAGCTCGGCGGCGGTGTCGAGGCGGTGGGCGAGGTACGGGGTGGGGCGGCCCTTCCAGAGGCCGGCGCCGAAGACGACGGCGACGTCCTGGGCGGGCACCTCGGCGGTGGTCCGGAGCCGGCTGTCGGCGACGGCGTGCGTCCAGGTGGCGGGTGCGAGGGCGAGGACCGCGCCCAGCATGACGGCCTGGACGGTACGGCGGCGGGCACGGGTGGTGCGCGGCAGCGGCGTCAGCCGCCTCAGCCGGGCGGCCGCCCGGGCCGGTACGCGTACGCCTCGCATGGAACCTCCGTCGATCTTGCCTGCCCCCGTCACCCCTTTCGACGCGAAACGGAGCTGTTCGGTTCGTTCCCGCCGTGGTCGTTCCTGCCGTACAGCACTGCGGCGAGGGTGATGCCGAGCAGCAGACCGAGGAGCTGCGCCCCGATGAATCCGGGCAGCGAGGTGGGGGCGATGCCGGTGAAGGAGTCGGAGAAGGCGCGGCCGACCGTGCCCGCCGGGTTGGCGAACGAGCCCGAGGAGGTGAACCAGATCGCAGCCAGGAGGTACCCGCCGACGGCGACCGGGGCGAGCGCGGAACGGTCGATGCGGCGCAGCCCCTGGACGAGCAGGACGAGGCCGGCGGTGGCGACGGTCTCGCCGACCAGCAGATGGGTGTCGGAGCGGACCTGGGTGGACCAGGTCCCGGGCGTCCGCCCGAACATGGCCTCGGCGAGCAGCGCGCCGGCGACGGCGCCGGCCAGCTGGGCGGCGAGGTAGGCGGCGACCTCGCGGACGCCCGGGGCGCCCTCCTCTCCCCGCCGGGCCCACCACTCGGAGAGGGTGACGACCGGGTTGAGATGGCCGCCGGAGAGCGGGCCGAGGAGCGCGATGAGCAGGCCGAGCCCGAGGGCGGAGGCGAGCGAGTTGGCCAGCAGGCGCACCCCGACGTCCTGGCTGAGCGCGGCCGCCTGGATGCCGGACCCGACGACGACGGCCACCAGCGCCGCGGTGCCGACGAGTTCGGCGACGGCTCTTCGGGGGAGCCCGGGCAGAGGAGAGGGAGTCATTCGCATGGCGGAAAAGATATTCCGCTAGATAAAAGAATGAGGAGGGGAGGGGGAGAACCGTACGATCCGCGCATGATCATGGATGCCGTCCGCAACAACGCCGAGTGGTGCGAGGCCATGTGCCGCGCCCACGGCCACCCCGGAGCCTTCGGCCCGCGCGCCTGGACGAACCCCCGCCGCACCCCGCTCTACTACCCGGACGCGGTGACGCTGACCGCCGACGCGTCCGTGCGGGACGTCCTCGACGGCATCGACCGGGACACCCCCGGGGCCTCCGTCAAGGACAGCTTCGTGAGCCTGGACCTGGCCGGCGAAGGCTTCCGGCCGCTCTTCGACGCGCAGTGGATCCACCGGCCCGGCTGGCTGCCCGCCCCCGCCGTCGATGCCCCGGCGGACACGGACTGGCGGCAGGTCCGCACTCCGGAGGAGCTGGCCGCCTGGGCGACGGCCTGGAGCGGCGGGGACGCGGACGAGTCCGCGCTGTTCCGCCCCGAACTCCTCGCCGACCCGGCGGCGAAGGTCGTCGCGGGGTACGGCGCCGACGGCCGGATCGTCGGCGGCGCGGTGCTCAGTGACGACGGCCGGGTGACCGGCGTCTCCAACCTCTTCACCGCCGACGGTCCCGACCCGACCGTGACCTGGGCGGGCTGCCTGACGCTGGTGGACGACGGCAGCCCCGTCGTCGGCTACGAGTCCGGCGACGACCTGCCGCCCGCCCTCGCTCTCGGCTTCGAGGAGATCGGGACCCTGCGGGTCTGGCTCGACACCGGCGCCTGACAACGAGGGCGGGCGGACGGTGAGCCCATGGAAAACACTCGTGACCCCCACGCAACGGGGAGGCAACGCGCCGGGGCCAGGATCACTTCATGACGGAGCCGGACACCACGTTCGACAGCACCGCCGAGCTGCTCGGCCGCATCACCGCGCAGCTCGGCGACCAGCTGAGCCAACTCCCCCCGACGAGAACGGGCAGGCGCATGAACAGGCCCATGAGCAGGCCCGGGAGCGCGCCCACCCTCATCGCCGTCGGCCACGGCAGCCGCGACCCCCGGGCGCGCGCCACGCTCACCCTGCTGCTCGACCGGGTCCGCGAACTCCGCCCCGGCCTCGACATCCGCCTCGCCCACATCGAGCTGAACGCGCCCCTCCTCACCGACACCCTCGCGCGCCACCCCGGCGGGGACGCCGTCCTCGTGCCCCTGCTCTTCGGCCGCGGCTACCACGTCAAACACGACCTGCCCGCCGCGGCCGCCGCCGCACCCGGACTGCGCACCCGGATCGCCGCCCCGCTCGGCACGCACCCCCTGCTCGTCGAGGCCCTCGTCGACCGGCTCGCCGAGGCCGGCTGGACCTCCGCGGACAGCGCGTCGCGCTCCACCGGCGTCGTCCTGGCCGCCGCCGGCTCCCGCGACCCCGAATCCGTCGCGGACATCCGCCGCACCGCGGCCCTCCTCGGCGAACGGCTCGGGGGGGTGCCCGTCGTCCCGGCGTACGCCTCCGCCGCCGCCCCCACCGTGCCCGAGGCCCTGCGCACCCTCGCCGCCCGCGGCCGGCACCGGATCGCGGTCGCGTCCTGCTTCACCGCCCCCGGCCTCTTCGCCACCCGCGCCACCGCCCACGCCCCCTGGATCGCCTCGGCCCCCCTCGGCGCCCACCCCGCCCTCGCCCGCCTGCTCCTCCACCGCTACGACCAGGCCGTCACACTCGTCGGCTCCCATCAGGAACTGATGTCCGCCTAGCCCCGTGTGTCGGTCCCGCCGGTTACCTTCGGTGCATGGAAGGCATCACGGACACCCCCGGCTACGACGACACCGCGACCGAGCGCTGGGCCGCAGAGCCCGACAAGAGGCCAGGGCGGACAGCCTTCCAGCGTGATCGCGCGCGCGTGCTGCACTCCAGTGCGCTGCGCAGACTCGCCGGCAAGACCCAGGTCGTCACCCCCGGATCGCGAAGCCACGCCTGGGACGCCAGCCCCCGCACCCGGCTCACCCACTCCCTGGAGTGCGCCCAGGTCGGCCGTGAGCTCGGTGCCGCGCTCGGCTGCGACCCCGATCTCGTCGAAGCCTCCTGCCTCGCCCACGACATGGGCCACCCGCCCTTCGGGCACAACGGCGAGCAGGCCCTCAACGACTTCGCCAAGGACTGCGGGGGCTTCGAGGGCAACGCCCAGTCGCTGCGCCTGCTCACCCGTATCGAGCCCAAGCGGTTCATCGCCGACCCCACCACCGGCGAGCCCGTCAGCGTCGGCCTCAACCTCACCCGCGCCGCCCTCGACGCCGCCACCAAGTACCCCTGGCCCCGCGGCGGACACCCCGAGGACCCGGACTCCCCGAAGTTCGGCGTGTACGAGGACGACGTCCCCGTCTTCCTCTGGGCCCGCCAGGGCGCCCCCGCGCACCGCAAGTGCTTCGAGGCCCAGGTCATGGACTGGGCCGACGACGTGGCGTACTCCGTCCACGACTTCGAGGACGGACTGCACGCCGGCCACATCGACCCGAACATGCTCTTCTCCGAGGCCGAGCGCGCCGACATCTGGAACGTCGCCGTCGGCCGCTACGTACCGAAGGACACCGACCCCCAGGAGCTCGCCGAAGCGCTCGACCGGCTCGTCGACCAGGAGTGGTGGCCGCACGGCTACGACGGATCCGCCGTGGCCCAGGCCCGCCTCAAGGACGCCACCAGTCAGCTCATCGGCCGGTTCTGCCTCGCCGCCGAGGGCGCCACCCGCCAGGCGTACGGCTCCGGCCGCCTCACCCGGTACGCCGCCGAGCTCGTCGTCCCCCGCGAGACCCGCAACGAATGCGCCGTTCTCAAGGCCGTCGCCGACCGGTACGTCATGCAGCGCGCCGAGCAGGAGGCGCTCCGCGCCGACCAGCGCATCGTCCTCGCCGAACTCGCAGAGGCGCTCACCGCCCGCGCACCCGAGGGCCTCGACCCGCAGTTCCGCGCCCTGTTCGACACGGCCGGCGACGACCGCTCACGCAAGCGGGTGATCATCGACCAGATCGCCTCCCTCACCGACGCCTCCGCCCGCACCCTGCACGCCCGCCTCCGCCCCCGCCGCGCCTAGGGTCTTTCGTTTGGATCAGGCCGGATCCAGTGAGCGGGGTCTGGTGCCGTGGATCGCAAGGCGGAGGAGGGAGGCATGGCGGTGGGGGCACCTCCCGTGCCCGAAGGGCTACGGGGGACCATGTCGACCGACGACAACGCGGCTGGAGGTACCCCCTGCTCGAAGAGCTTGGGGGAGCGGCACCAGGGCACGCGAGCCCGGCAAGATCCAAACGAGAGGCCCTGGGGGGTGTCCTGCCGATCAGGCCGGGCCCGCGGCGCCTGGCACCCCGCCCCCTTCCGCCATCACGCTCCGTGCGGGACGCTCGGCGGAGGGCCCGAGGCGGTACGGCTCGCCGAACGCCCGGAGGCGTAGCGTAGAAGCGGTCGCAACGAGGAGGCATCAAGTGGTCGACGCAGATCAGACCTTCGTCATCGTCGGCGGGGGCCTGGCCGGGGCCAAGGCGGCGGAGACGCTCCGTTCCGAGGGATTCACCGGCCGAGTGATCCTCATCGGCGACGAGCGCGACCACCCCTACGAACGCCCACCCCTCTCCAAGGGCTATCTGACCGGCAAGGAGGAGCGCGACGGCGTCTTCGTCCACGAGCCCGCCTGGTATGCCCGAGCCGAGGTCGAGCTCCACCTCGGGCAGCCCGTCACCGTGATCGACCGCGAGGCCCGCACCGTACGCCTCGGCGACGGCACCACCATCCGCTACGACCGGCTCCTCCTCGCCACCGGCTCCGAGCCGCGCCGCCTCGACATCCCCGGCACCGGACTCGCCGGCGTCCACCATCTGCGCCGGCTCGCCCACGCCGACCGGCTGCGCCACGTCCTGGCCGCCCTCGGCCGCGACAACGGCCATCTGGTGATCGCGGGCGGCGGCTGGATCGGCCTGGAGGTCGCCGCCGCGGCCCGCGGCTACGGCGCCGAGGTCACCGTCGTCGAGTCCGAGCCCACCCCGCTCCACCAGGTCCTCGGCCCCGAGCTCGGCCAGCTCTTCGCCGATCTGCACACCGAGCACGGCGTCCGCTTCGTCTTCGGCGCCCGGCTCACCGAGATCGTCGGCCAGGACGGCATGGTCCTCGCCGTGCGCACCGACGACGGCGAGGAGTACCCCGCCCACGCCGTCCTCGCGGCGATCGGCGCGGCCCCGCGCACCGCCCTCGCCGAGGCCGCCGGCCTCGACCTGGTCGACCGCTCCCACGGCGGAGGCATCGCCGTCGACGCGTCGCTGCGCACCTCCGACCCCGAGATCTTCGCGGCCGGCGACGTCGCCGCCGCCCAGCACCCGCTCCTGCACACCCGGCTGCGCGTCGAGCACTGGGCCAACGCCCTCAACGGCGGCCCGGCCGCGGCCCGCGCCATGCTCGGCCAGTCCGTGTCCCACGACCGCGTCCCGTACTTCTTCTCCGACCAGTACGACCTGGGCATGGAGTACTCGGGCTGGGCGCCGCCCGGCTCCTACGACCAGGTCGTGCTCCGCGGCGACGTCGGCAAACGGCAGTTCATCGCCTTCTGGCTCAAGGACCGCAAGGTCCTGGCCGGGATGAACGTGAATGTGTGGGACGTCACAGAGCCGATCCAGCAGCTCATCCGCGCCCAGTCCCCGGTGGACACCGAGGCCCTCGGCGATCCCTCCGTCCCGCTGGAGAGCCTCGTCCCCTAGTCCGGACGCCCACGACAGTGTCTTCGGCGGGGGCCGACCCTCCCCGGACCCCCGTAGAATTCCAGCGTGGCCGGCAGGATCAACGATGACGACGTGAAGGCGGTACGGGACGCGGTCCCGATCGACGCCGTCGTGTCCGAGTACCTCCAGCTCCGCAACGCCGGCGGCGGCAACCTCAAGGGCCTGTGCCCCTTCCACGACGAGAAGTCGCCCTCCTTCCAGGTCAGCCCGAGCAAGGGCCTGTTCCACTGCTTCGGCTGCCAGGAGGGCGGCGACACCATCGCCTTCGTGATGAAGATCGACCACCTCTCCTTCTCGGAGACGGTCGAGCGCCTCGCCGCGAAGGCGGGCATCACGCTGCGGTACGAAGAAGGCGGCTACAACCCCGGCCACCAGCGCGGCGAGCGCATCCGGCTGGTCGAGGCCCACCAGGTCGCCACGCAGTTCTACATCGACCAACTCGGCTCGCCCGAGGCCGAGATCGGCCGCAAGTTCCTCGCCGAGCGCGGCTTCGACCAGGCCGCCGCCGAGCACTTCGGCGTGGGCTACTCCCCGGCCGGCTGGGACCACCTCACCCGCTACCTGCGCGGCAAGGGCTTCTCGGACAAGGAGCTGATCCTCTCCGGGCTCTCCCAGGACGGCCGGCGCGGCCCCATCGACCGCTTCCGCGGCCGGCTCATGTGGCCGATCCGGGACGTCGGCGGCGATGTCGTCGGCTTCGGCGCCCGCAAGCTCCGCGACGACGACAACGGGCCCAAGTACCTGAACACGCCCGAGACGCCGATCTACAAGAAGTCCCAGGTGCTCTACGGCATCGACCTGGCGAAGAAGGACATCGCCAAGGTCAGCCGGGCCGTCGTCGTCGAGGGCTACACCGACGTCATGGCCTGCCACCTCGCCGGCGTCACCACCGCCATCGCCACCTGCGGCACCGCCTTCGGCGGCGACCACATCAAGATCCTCCGCCGGCTCCTCATGGACAACGGCTCGGCCCGCGTCATCTTCACCTTCGACGGCGACGCGGCCGGCCAGAAGGCCGCCCTGCGCGCCTTCGAGGACGACCAGAAGTTCGCCGCCGAGACCTACATCGCCATCGCCCCCGACGGCATGGACCCCTGCGAGCTGCGGCTCGCCAAGGGCGACCACGCCGTCGCCGAACTGGTCGAGCCGCGCACCCCTCTCTTCGAGTTCGCGCTCCGCCAGATCGTGAAGCGGTACGACCTGGAGACCCCGGCCGGCCGGGCCGCCGCCCTCGACGAGGCCGCGCCGATCGTCGCCCGGATCAAGAACATCGCCTCGCAGCACGAGGTCGCCGTCCAGCTCGCGGGGATGCTCGGCATCCTCGACACCCCGTTCGTGGTCAAGCGCGTGGCCCAGATCGCCCGCTGGCAGCGCGACCGGGGCGGCCGAGGCAACCAGGCGCCGGCGGCCCCGCAGCATGGGGGTGCCTCCCGTGCCCGAGGGGCTACGGGGGAGTACGAGACCCAGGCCCCCGCCGCGACGGGCGGCCCGGCGCTCAATCTGCGCAGTCCCGCCCACCGCACCGAGCGCGAGCTGCTCAAGCTCGCCCTCCAGCGCCCCGAGCTGGTCTCCCCGGCCTTCGACGCCTACGGGGCGGACGAGTTCACCGCCCCGCCCTACGCCGCCGTCCGCCAGTGCGTCCAGGACGCGGGCGGCGCCACCGGCGCCCCCGCCGACTATCTGTCCGCGGTCCGCGAGGCGGCGCCCAACGACACGGTCCGCGCGCTCGTCACCGAGCTCGCCGTCGAGGCGGTCTTCGCCAAGGTCGTCGACGAGGTCTACGCAGGCGCCCAGCTCGTCTCGGTCCGGCTGCGCGCCGTCGAACGCCGCGTCCGCGACATCCAGGGCACCCTGGCCCGTCTCGGCGCGAACGGCGACCCGGCCCGACTGGCCGCCGTACAGAACGAGCTGTGGGTGCTCACCCAGTACGGCCAGTCCCTGCGCACCAACGGGGCCGCGGCGCTCTGACGTTCGGTGACCCGCCGGACTCAAAAAGTCACCGCACGCCCCTCGTGGCGGCGATGTGTCGTACCCCACACTGGAGAGCGGTGCCTGAGCCCCCGGAGCACCGGCAGCGATCACCCTGGAGGTCGCCCCCGTGCAGACCCAGACCCTGTCCCCGACGGAAGTCGTGCCCGGGCAACGCCCGGCCGTCCACCACCCGGAGGCGCCGGCCTCCGCAGAGCAGGCCGAGGCATCCGATCCGCCCGAGCCCGTCGAGTTCGTGGACGACACGCCCGAACCCGAGCCGGTTCCCCGCCGCCCCGACCCCGGCGGAAGCGGCCCCTCCTCCGATCTGTTCCGCCAGTACCTGCGGGAGATAGGCCGCATCCCGCTGCTCACCGCGGCGGAGGAGGTCGAGCTGGCACGCCGCGTCGAGGCAGGTCTCTTCGCCGAGGAGAAGCTCGCCAACACCCCCGATCTGGACTCCCAGTTGGCGCTCGACCTGGACCGGCTCGTCGTGCTGGGCCGGATGGCCAAGCGCCGTCTCATCGAGGCCAATCTGCGGCTCGTGGTCTCCGTCGCCAAGCGGTACGTCGGACGCGGCCTGACCATGCTCGACCTGGTCCAGGAGGGAAACCTGGGCCTGATCCGGGCCGTCGAGAAGTTCGACTACGCGCGCGGCTACAAGTTCTCGACGTACGCGACCTGGTGGATCCGCCAGGCGATGTCACGGGCCCTCGCCGACCAGGCCCGGACCATCCGCGTCCCGGTCCACGTCGTCGAACTCATCAACCGGGTCGTCCGTGTCCAGCGCCGGATGCTCCAGGAACGCGGCTACGAACCCACCCCCGAAGAGGTCGCGGCCCAGCTCGACCTGTTGCCCGAGCGGGTCAGCGAGGTGCTGCGCCTCGCCCAGGAACCGGTCTCCCTGCATGCCCCCGTGGGCGAGGAGGACGATGTCGCCCTCGGCGACCTGATCGAGGACGGCGACGCGGCGAGTCCGGTGGAGTCGGCGGCGTTCCTGCTGCTGCGCGAGCACCTGGAGGCCGTCCTCTCCACCCTCGGCGAGCGCGAACGCAAGGTCGTCCAGCTCCGCTACGGCCTGGACGACGGCCGGCCCCGCACCCTGGAGGAGATCGGACGGCTCTTCGGCGTGACGCGCGAACGCATCCGCCAGATCGAGTCGAAGACCCTCAACAAGCTGCGGGACCACGCCTTCGCGGACCAGCTGCGGGGCTACCTGGACTGACGGCGGTCAGTCGACCTCGGCGACCGCCTGCGCGAACTGCGCCTCGTACAGCCGGGCGTACGCGCCGCTCGCCGCAAGGAGCTCCTCGTGCGTGCCCTGCTCGACGATCGAGCCGTTCTCCATCACCAGGATCACGTCCGCGTCCCTGATGGTGGAGAGGCGGTGGGCGATCACGAACGACGTGCGCCCGTGTGCCAGGCGGGCCATCGCCTTCTGGATGAGGACCTCGGTGCGGGTGTCGACGGAGCTGGTCGCCTCGTCGAGGACGAGGATCACCGGATCGGACAGGAACGCCCGCGCGATGGTGATCAGCTGCTTCTCGCCGGCGCTGACGCCCGAGCCCTCGTCGTCGATGACGGTGTCGTAGCCGTCGGGCAGGGTGCGGATGAACCGGTCGGCGTGCGCGGCCCGCGCCGCCTCCTCGATCTGCTCCCGGCTCACCTTCCCGCCGGCTCCGTACGCGATGTTGTCGGCGATCGTGCCTCCGAACAGCCAGGCGTCCTGGAGCACCATGCCGATCCCGGACCTGAGGTGCTCCCGGGACATCGCCGAGATGTCCACACCGTCGAGGGTGATCCGTCCGCCCGTCACCTCGTAGAACCGCATCAGCAGGTTCACCAGCGTGGTCTTGCCCGCGCCGGTCGGGCCGACGATGGCGACCGTCTGGCCGGGCTCCACCGTCAGCGACAGGTCCTCGATGAGCGGCTTCTCCGGCTCGTAGCGGAACGCCACCTGCTCCAGCGCGACCTTGCCGAGCACCGACGTCCCCCAGCCTCCGGCCGGGGGTGCCCCCATCTCGCTCCTCGGCGCGTCCGGCTCCTGCTCCTCGGCGTCGAGGAGCTCGAAGATCCGCTCGGCCGATGCGACCCCGGACTGCACCAGGTTCGCCATCGACGCGACCTGCGTCAGCGGCATCGAGAACTGCCGGGAGTACTGGATGAACGCCTGCACGTCACCGATCGACAGCGTCCCGCTCGCGACCCGCAGCCCGCCGACCACGGCCACCAGGACGTAATTGATGTTCGAGACGAAGAACATCACCGGCTGCATGACGCCGCTGTTGAACTGCGCCTTGAACCCGGCCTCGTACAGCGCGTCGTTCTGCTCGCGGAAGTCCGCCGCCGACTCGTCCTGCCGACCGAAGACCTTCACCAGCGCGTGGCCGGTGTACATCTCCTCCACATGGGCGTTCAGCTTGCCCGTGGACTTCCACTGCTGCACGAAGTGCGGCTGCGAACGCTTGCCGATCTTCGTGGCCACGACCACCGACACCGGCACGGTCACCAGCGCGACCAGTGCGAGCAGCGGCGAAATCCAGAACATCATGGCCAGCACGCCGACGATGGTGAGCAGCGAGTTGATCAGCTGCCCCATCGACTGCTGGAGCGTCTGGGAGATGTTGTCGATGTCGTTGGTCGCCCGGCTCAGCACCTCGCCGCGCTTGGCCTTGTCGAAGTACGACAGCGGCAGCCGCGCCAGCTTCGCCTGGACGTCCTCGCGCATCCGGTAGATCGTCCGGTTGATCACCCTGATCGACATACGGGTCGAGACCAGCATGAGGAGTCCGGCCGCCACGTAGATGACCAGCACCCAGAGCAGCACCTCCCCGACCGCCGTGAAGTCGATGCCCTGCCCGGGGGTGAAGTCGACCCCGGACAGCATGTCGGCCATCCCGTCGTCGCCCTTGGCCCGCAGGCCCTCGATCGCCTGAGTCTTCGTCGTGCCGTCGGGCATCTGCCGCCCGACCACACCCGCGAAGACCAGGTCGGTCGCCTTGCCGAGGATCTTCGGGCCGACCACCGACGCCGCCACGCTGAGCACACCGGCGATCAGCATGAGCCACAGCGTGCCCCGCTCGGGCGCCAGCTGCTTCAGCAGCCTTGTGCCCGAGCCCTTGAAGTCCATCGACCGCTGGTCGGGGCCGCCGCCGGCCATCATTCGTCCGCCAGGACCGGCCATCAGGCTGCCTCCGCCTCGGTCAGCTGGGAGAGCACGATCTCCCGGTACGTCTCATTGCCCGCCATCAGCTCGTGATGGCGCCCGGTGCCCACGACCCGGCCCTCGTCGAGGACCACGATCCGGTCGGCGTCCCGGATGGTCGACACCCGCTGGGCGACGATCACGACGGTCGAGTCCGCCGTCTCCTCCTTGAGCGCTTCCCGCAGCAGGGCGTCCGTCCGGTAGTCGAGCGCGGAGAACGAGTCGTCGAAGAGATAGATCTCCGGCCGCTGCACCAGCGTCCGCGCGATCGCGAGCCGCTGCCGCTGCCCGCCGGACACGTTCGTGCCGCCCTGCGCGATCGGCGCGTTCAGCCCGTTCTCCAGCTCCTTCACGAAGTCGGCGGCCTGGGCGACCTCGAGCGCGTGCCACAGCTCGTCGTCGGTCGCGTCGGGCTTCCCGTACCGCAGGTTCGTCGCCACCGTCCTCGAGAAGAGATACGGCTTCTGCGGGACGAGCCCGACCGTCCGCGCCATCAGTCCCGCGTCCAGCTTCCGTACGTCCACCCCGTCGACGAGCACCTCGCCGCCGGTCACGTCGAAGAGCCGCGGCACCAGACCCAGCAGGGTCGACTTGCCGCTGCCGGTCGAACCGATGATCGCCGTCGTCTCGCCGGGCCGCGCCACCAGCTCCACGTCCCGCAGGACCGATTCCTCGGCGCCCGGGTAGCGGAAGTCCGCGGCCCGGACCTCCAGATGCCCGCGCCGCTTCAGCTCGGTCACCGGCTCGGTCGGCGGCACGACACTGCTGTCGGTGGCCAGGACCTCCTCGATGCGCTCGGCACACACCTCGGCCCGCGGCACCATCATGAACATGAACGTGGCCATCATCACGGCCATCACGATCTGCATCAGATAGGCGAGGAACGCGGTCAGCGCCCCGATCTCCATGCCGCCGCTGTCGATGCGGTGCGCACCGAACCAGACCACCGCGATGCTGGAGATGTTCACGACCGTCATCACGGTGGGGAACATCAGCGCCATCAGCCGGCCCGTCTCCATCGAGACGTCGGTCAGCTCGGTGTTGGAGCCCTTGAACCGCTCACGCTCGTAGTCGTCCTTCACGAACGCGCGGATCACGCGGTTGCCGGTGATCTGCTCGCGCAGCACCCGGTTCACGGTGTCGAGCCGCTCCTGCATGGTCCGGAACAGCGGTCGCATCTTCTTCACGATCAGCGAGACCGCGATGCCGAGGACCGGCACGACCGCGATCAGCACCGCGGACAGCGGCACGTCGAGGCTCAGCGCCATGATGATGCCGCCGACGCACATGATCGGCGCGGAGACCATGAGCGTGAAGGCCATCAGGACCAGCATCTGGACCTGCTGGACGTCGTTGGTGGTCCGGGTGATCAGCGAGGGCGCGCCGAACTGCCCGACCTCACGGGCGGAGAAGGACTGCACCCGCTCGAAGACGGCCGCGCGGACGTCCCGGCCGAGGGCGGAGGCGGTCCGCGCCCCGTAGTACACGGCCCCGATGTTGCAGACGACCTGGATCACGGAGACCGCGATCATCAGGGCGCCGAACCGCAGGATGTAGCCGGTGTCCCCGTTCACGACACCGTTGTCGATGATGTCCGCGTTCAGGGTCGGCAGATAGAGAGAGGCGCAGGTCTGCAGGAGCTGGAGCAGGACGAGCAGGCCTATGGGCTTTTTGTACGGTCGCAGGTGGGTTCGGAGAAGTCGTAGGAGCACGGGTTCTACTATCGCCCGCACCCCCGGGACGTTACGACCGGGTTTTGTCGAGTCTTGAACGGACTCCGCTGTCAGCCGAACGGGCTCCGGTCACGACCCGAAGGCACCCGGGTGGAGCTGCTCCCGCGTGGCCACGTACTGCTGCCGTACGGCCTGACCGACCGCCAGCTCCTCGCCGGGCTCGAAGATCTGGGCGGCGGCGCCCTGCCAGGCCGGCGGAGCGGCCGGCGAGAGCGTGCCCCGTGCGACGCCGAGCGCCCACGCGGCCTGCCGGGCGGCGCCGAGCGCCGCGTAGTCCGCGGGCTGGGGGACGACGGCCTGCGCGCCGAAGATCGCCGGAGCGAGCGCCTGGACGGCGGGCAGCTCGGCCGCCGCGCCGAGCAGGAACACCCGGCGCACCTCGACGCCCCGCCCGCGCAGCACGTCCATCGCGTCGGTGAGGGCGCAGAGCATCCCCTCGAACGCGGCCCGCGCGAGGTGCTCGGGCTTCATCGACTCGCGGCGCAGTCCGCTGAGCGTGCCGGCGGTGTGCGGCAGCTGCGGGGTGCGCTCGCCCTCCAGATACGGCAGCAGGACGAGCCCGGAGGCGCCCGGCGTCGACTTCAGCGCGAGCGCCGAGAGCTCCTCCAGGCTCTCCACGCCGAGCATCTCGGCGGTGCCGCGCAGCGCGCGCACCGCGTTCGAGGTGTGCACGACGGGCAGGTGCATCCCGGTCGCGTCGGCGAAGGAGGTGATCAGGCCCTGCGGGTCGGCGAGCGCCTCGTGGTGGACGGCCATCACGGAGCCGGAGGCGCCGAGGGACACGACGGCGTCGCCGTGCCCGAGCCCGAGCCCGAGCGCGGCAGCCATGGTCTCGCCCGTGCCGGCGGAGATCAGCAGCCCCTCGGGGGTGGTCCCGGCGGCGTCGGCCGGGCCGAGCACCTCGGGGAGTACCGCCTGGTGACCCAGGGCCAGCTCGACGAGGTCGGGGCGGTAGGCCCCGGCGCCTGCCGACCAGTATCCGGTGGCGGAGGCGGCGCCGCGGTCGGTGGTGCGGCGCACGGGCCGGCCGAGGAGCTGCCAGACCAGCCAGTCGTGCGGCTGGAGGAGCATGGCGACGCGCTGGGCGTTCTCCGGCTCGGAGCGGGCCAGCCAGCGGAGCTTGGCGACCGGCTGGCCGGACTGCGGCACGGAGCCGACGGCCTCGGCCCAGGCCTGCCGCCCGCCGAACGCCTCGACCAGATCGGCGGCGGCCACCTGCGCCCGCTTGTCGTTGCCGACCAGCGCGGGCCGCACGAGGGCACCCTGCCGGTCGAGCGGTACGAGCCCGTGCTGCTGGGCGGAGACGCCGATGGCCTGCACACCTTCGAGCAGCCCGCCGCCCGCGGCCTCGCCGAGCGAGAGCAGCCACGCCTGCGGGTCGACGTCGGTGGCCTTCGGCTCACCGGGGTGCGGGGCATAGCCCTGGCGCAGTACGGCACCCGTGTCCGCGTCGCAGACGACGATGCGTGTGAACTCAGCAGAGCTGTCCAAGCCGGCGACTATCCCCATGACAGGAGATTCTGCCGCACGCGGGGGAGTAGGTGGAGCGCGTGCGGGGTAGGAGACGCGTTTTCGAGCGGGAAAGTCGCGGCCGAGGCGTCGCCCGGACGTCGCTCAGGTGTTGCTCACACCCCAGTCGTCCTCGGTGACCTGGCCGTTGTGGTGGCGCAGCGCGTGGATCCGCTCGGTGACCGACGCGGGCAGCTTGTCGCCGACCTTGTCGCTCACCGCGTGGTACGCCTTGCCGGCGACCTGGCGCCCGGTCTGGGCCGCGGACTCGGCGGCGTTGCGCACCGCCGGGTTCTGCGAGAACTCCCGGGCGGACTTCTTCATCTGTTCGTAGCGCTCACGTCCGGCCCGAGTGCCGATGACGTAACCGAGGGCCAGTCCCACGACGAACGTCAGCTTGTACCGCACGGCGGCACCACCTTCCCTTGAGCTTCCCTGATGCTTCACTGGTGCCCACGAGCGCCCACGGCATACCGATTGGCGGAGCACCCCCCTGCTTGCGCTAATGTATGTGTCGCAGCGAGCGAGCGCCGCCCGGGAACACCCGAGGTGGATCCGTTCGGTGCAACGCAGCAATCCCCTGTAGCTCAATTGGCAGAGCAGCCGGCTGTTAACCGGCAGGTTACTGGTTCGAGTCCAGTCGGGGGAGCGCGATCCCCTGTAGCTCAATTGGCAGAGCATTCGGCTGTTAACCGGAGGGTTGCTGGTTCGAGTCCAGCCGGGGGAGCGATGGAAAGAGGACCCTTAGGGGTCCTTTTTCTTATGTCCGGGAACCATCCGCCACGCTGCGGAGTCCTCCTGGTCGAGGAGCGCGCAGCAGTGCCGAGCATCCGGAGCAGGAGATCGTATGAGCGGCTATGCTGCGGCAGACGGCGCGCACACATGTACGCGCCACACCGTTAGGGGCGGTAGCTCAGCCGGTTAGAGCAGCGGACTCATAATCCGTCGGCCGTGGGTTCGAGTCCCACCCGCCCCACCAGGTCATGGTGAAGCAGAATCGTTCTGACCAGGCACTTTCCCTGGTCGGACGATCGGCCCTAGCGATCACGACGGCCCTCGCCGACGTGTTACGACCCAGTCTGGGCCCCATGGGGGACAGAGATCGGGGACGCGGGGCCGGCGACACGCCCAGGCCACTCGGATGGCCGATTCTTCGCGTGGATGAGACGGGGGCGAACTCACTCCTGATCGGGCTTCGCTCGTGACCGGAGAGACGGTCCCTGTGTCGTCCGGAGGCTTACGCGCAACCGGACGACACCCGGCCAAAATCAAGCGGCGTTGAGCACGACGGTGGGGTGCAGGCGAGCCGCTCGGATCGCCGGATAGAGGCCGGCGATGATGCCCATGACGAGCGTCGCGGCCAGGCCGCCGCCCAGCGACCACAGGGGGACGACGGCAATCCAGCCCTGAACCCGGGCGAAGGCGAAAGTCACCGCCGCGCCGAGCAGCGCGCCTGCCGCGCCGCCGAGCGCGGAGAGCAGCAGCGACTCCGTGAGGAACTGCAGCCGGATCGCCCGCTTGGTCGCCCCGAGCGCGCGACGGAGTCCGATCTCCTGTCGGCGCTCGAGTACCGAGATGACCATGGTGTTGGCGACGCCGACACTGCCGACGAGCAGGGCGACCGCACCCAGTCCGAGCATGAGGGTGGTGAGTCCCTTGTCGGTGGCTGCTTTCGCGGCGAGGGCGTCGGAGGGCCGGGAGACTTTGACCGAGCCCTCGTTGCCGGGGTTGACGGTGCGGGCGAGTACGGCGCGGACGCCTTCGACCGAGCTGTCCGACGACCGTTCGAAGATGGTCGTGGGGTGGCCGTCGAAGCCCAGGTACTTCTCCGCCGCAGGGAATCCGACCAGAGCGACGCGGTCGAGGTTGGGAACCAGTTCCACGGGTTTGAGGATGCCGATGACCACAACGTGCTCGTCGTTCATCATGATCTTCTCGCCGGGCTCGGTGATGCCCATGCGCTCGGCGGCCACCGCGCCGAGGACGGTGACCGGCAGGCGCTCCCTGGCGCTGTTGAGCCATACGCCCTTGTCCACCTCGGCGTTGAGGGCGGCCAGGAGGTCGGGCCGGGCTGCCTGGGTGGTGACTCCGGCCGTCCGTTCCTCGGGGACGCGGTCGCTTCGGCGGATGCGGGCGTCGAGCTGAGCCGTGGCGGTGGCATGCTGCACCGGGCCGATGCGCTCCACCATGGCCACCGCGTTCTTGGGGAGCTTCACACCGTTCCCCAGGGTGTCTTCGCCGGCCTCGGCGGTCAGTAGATTCGTGCCGAGCCGGTCGAGCTGCGCCATCAGGTCGGCGCGGCTCGAGGTGGAGAGGCCGATGACGGCGACCATGGTGGCGATGCCGATCGCGATGCCAAGGGCGGAGAGCACGACGCGGGCGCGGCGAGCCCGCAGGCCCACAGCGCCCAGGCGCAGGACATCGGCGGCGTTGAGGCGGGCGGGGCGCAGGCCGGCGGCCTGCTGCCGCCCGGGGAACGGTGCCGGTTCCGGCGACGTGCCGACTGCGGCCCGGTGTGCGCGGTCGGTCATGGTCGCACCTCCGTTGTCCGTGAGTCGGACACGACCGATCCGTCCTTGAAGCGGACGTGCCGGGGCAGCGAGGCGGCGATGTCGTTGTCGTGGGTGATCACGCAGACGGTGGTGCCTGTCTCGTTGAGCTCGCGGATGAGCTCCATGACGATGTCGCCGGACGCGGTGTCCAGGGCGCCCGTCGGCTCGTCGGCGAGCAGGAGGGAAGGGTCGCCGATCAGTGCGCGGGCGATGGCCACGCGCTGTTTCTCACCGCCCGACAGCTCGCTGGGACGGTGATCGAGCCGGTGGCCGAGGCGGACCCGTTCCAGTGCGGCACGGGCACGCGCCCGCCGCTCCTTGAAGGGCACCCCGGCATAGAGCAGTCCGTCCGCGACGTTGTCCACCGCGGTCCGGCCGGTGGCCAGGTGGAAGTGCTGGAAGACGAAGCCGATGTGGCGGGCTCGCAGTGCGGACAGCCGGCTGTCGGAGAGCGCGTTCACGTCGAATCCGGCGACCTTCACGGTGCCCGATGTGGGTCTGTCGAGCGTGCCGATCAGGTTGAGCAGGGTCGACTTGCCCGAGCCGGAGGGACCGACGATCGCCAGGAGTTCACCTTCGTCGACATCGAGGTCCACGCCGCGCAGGGCGTGGACGCCGCCGGCGTAGGACTTGGTGGCGTCGTTCAGTTCGATCATCGTCATCCGGCGGGCACACCGACCTTCATGCCCTCGGCGATGCCGCCCCCGCTGACCTCGATACGGCCGTCGGCGGTCATCCCGGTCTCGACTCGGACCGTCCGGGTCGTGCTGCCCTGCACGATCTGCAGACCGTAGCCGCCGTTCTCGCCCCGCAGGGCGATGACCGCCTCGACCGGGACGACCAGGACGCCCTTCCGGCTTTCGCTCACGAAGCGGACGCTCGCCGTGGCCTTGGGGTCCTCCGTCGCCGCGAGCGATGTGAGGCCGTCGAGGGTGATCTCCACCGTGATGCTGTCCTGGCCGCCTTGCGCGGCGTCGCCGGACGTGTCGGGTCTCACGGTTCCCGACACCTTTCCGGCTGCCTTCCGCCCGCTGGGCAGGGTGACCTCGACCTTGGTCCCGCTGGAGGTCAGCACGGCGTCTGTCTGGTCGAGCTGGGACCGCACGACCGGCTTGAGCGAGGCGACCGTGAGCACGGGCGCGTCGGGGCCGATGCGGTCGGCGAGAGCGGCGTCCACCGACACCACCCGGACCTTGTCCGGCTGGAAGACGATGTCTCCCTGGCCGACCTTGCCGTCCGGGGTCTCGATACCGAGGGACTTCTGCCAGCGTTTCACGACGGCCTCGGTCCCCGCGTCGTAGCGGGTGTCTATGTACAGGCCCGCGCCGAAGCCGAGGTCGCGCAGGTTGCGTTCCAGCTGCAGTACGTCGGGACCCCGGTCGTCCTTCTTCATCTCGCGGTACACCGGGGTCGGTCCGTACATGAGGACCACGGGACGTGCGTCGCGTTCGTACATCCGCTGCCCGGCCCTGATGGTCTTCCCCTCCACGGCAGCCTTCGTGACCGTCCCCTCCACTGGTGATTTCACTGCCCGGCGCTGCGCGAAGTCGAGCCGGCCGTCGACGGTCTTGCTCTGCACCAGATCGGTGCGGGTGATCGTGGCGGTAGCGGGGGGCATCCCGTCCTGGGCGCTCCGGGCGCCCGTGTCCCGTCCACCGCTGCCGATGAGCACGGCGCCGGCTCCACCCCCGATGGTGGCGGCAGCCACCACTGCCACGGCGACGAACTTCATACGGCGCGTCACTGCATGCCGTCCAGGCCGTCGAGGAGGTGGTCCTTGCATGCCTGACGGGCCTGCTTGTAGGCCGGCGAGCGGGGATCGATCTGGGGCGATGCGGGGTTGGGGTCACCGCCCGGCATCACGTTGCCGCCGGACAAAGTGGGGTTGGTGAACTTCGAGACGCCGTTGTCCCGCATGCACTTCGCGTGTGCCAGCATCGACTCGTAGTCCTTCTGGGCATCACGCTTCGGCTCCAGCATCATCGCCGCGTTCCTCTCGGTGCCGCAGGCGTCGTTTTCCTTACCGCCTCCCTTCACCGGGTGGGTGCCGGTCTTCTCCGTGATCTCCTCGATCGCCGACCAGTCGAGATGGCCGCTGAGCTTCGGGTCGGGGAAGTCCTTGACGCCGCCCTTGCCGCGCATGCACTGCACGTACGCCATCTGCGCGTCGTAGAAGGCGCCCTTGCCACCCGTCCCCGGCTGTCGGGGCGGTTCGGAGCCGGCCCCTGAGCCGGCGGACGGGGTCGAACCGTCATGGGCAGGGATGCCGGGTGCGGATGCGATGCCCTCGTCCTGGGCCCCGCCGGCGTTCCCGCCACAGGCAACACACAGAGCAAGGACGGGGGCGACCACGAGCGCCATCAGCCGCGGCCGGCGGGCGCGGGAAGTGCTGGGAAGGTTCATGCCGGAGAAGTTCGTCGCCCCAGATGATGAACCCTGAATGAGCACATGATGAGCACGTAACAAAGCGCGCCTGCCATGGATTCGTTATCGAACGAGGGCCGAGCCGGCTCAAACCGATGCCCATACTGGTCCGCATGCCCCATGTGCTGCTCATCGAGGACGACCCATCCGTACGCGACGGGATGGAACTCGTGCTGCGCCGGCACACCTACGACGTGACCGTGGCCGCCACCGGTGAGGAGGCACTCACCCTGCTGGACAGCCGCGAGGGAGCGCCGGTCGAGCTGGCGGTCGTCGACCTCATGCTTCCCGGAATCGACGGCTTCGAAGTGTGCCGCCGCATCCGCGCCCGCAGCACCATGCCGCTCATCATGCTCACCGCGCGCGGCGACGACCAGGACATCATCACCGGTCTCGAAGCGGGCGCCGACGACTACGTGGTCAAGCCGGTCACATCGGGTGTGCTCGAAGCCCGGATCAGGGCTGCCCTGCGCCGCGCTGAGCCGGCGCCCGGCGCGGGTCCCGGCGAGGAGCACGCGGGGCTCGTCCTCGACCGGGCCGCACTGAGCGTCACCAAGCAAGGCACACCGATCGCCCTGCCGCCCATGGAACTGCGGCTGCTCCTGGAACTGTCCGCCGCCCCCGGCCGGGTCTTCAGCCGTGAACAGCTGCTCGAAACGGTCTGGGACCACGACTACCTGGGTGACTCACGCCTCGTGGACGCCGCCGTCAGCCGACTGCGTACCAAGATCGAGGACCGGCCCGCCCAGCCCCGGTACGTCCAGACCGTGCGCGGCTTCGGCTACCGGTTCGGCCCGCTGTGAGTATCCGTTGAGGCGCCTGCGGCGGCGGACGCGCGGCCTGCGCACCCGGCTCGTCCTCACCTTCGCCCTCGTCTCCCTGATCAGCGCGGTGACAGCGACAGCTCTGGCATATCGCGAGGCCCGCAGCGCCGTGCTCGAACGCGCCCAGGACGCGATACAGACAGACTTCCGAAACCGGGTCGGCGAGGTCGCGGCCGACATGGTGATGCCACCCGGCCAGAGCACGCTCGACCGTTTCACGGAAGACGTCTCGCAACGGATCTCCGCGGCCCGGCCGAACGGATCCCTCGTGGTCGCCCACTACCGCGACCTGCGGGCCACGTCCGACACCCTCGCGGACCGGACACGCATCACGCCCGAACTACGTGCCACGGTCCGCGAGACCGGCCGGATGAGCTTCCAGCGCGTGACCTGGCGTGGAGAGGCCTTCCTTGTCGTCGGTACGCCCGTCGCCTTCGACGACGGGCGTACCTCCGAGCTTGACGTCTTCACCATCGCCTCGCTCAGGAACGAGGAGGAGGACATCTCCGAACTGCTGGCCACCGTCCGGGCCGGCCTCGTACCGGTCGTGCTCCTGGCGGCGGTCCTGGCGCTGCTCGCAGCCGCTACCGTGCTGCGTCCGGTCCGGGAGCTGAGCAGAGCCACCCGGCAGCTCGCCGCAGGCGATCTCTCCATCCGTGTCGCGGTCAAGGGGCGAGATGAGCTCGCCGAACTCGCCGACAGCTTCAACCACACCGCCGACAGTCTGCAGGCGTCCGTGGCGGAGCTCCGCGACCAGGAAGAGCGGGCCAGACGCTTCGTCGCCGATGTCTCACACGAGCTGCGCACTCCACTGGCCGCGATGACGATGATGTCGACCGTGCTGGACGAGGACGCCGATCAGTTGCCGCCCGACTCCGCCAAGGCGGCGCGCACCGTCAGCGCCGAGACCGCGCAGCTCTCGCGGCTCGTCCAGGACCTCATCGAGATCTCCCGCTTCGACGCGAAGGCCGCCCGGCTCAACCTCACCGAAACCGACCTCGGTGAGGCCATCCGTTCCGCACTCGCCCGGCGCGGTTGGACAGACGAGGTACGCACCGACCTCTCCCAGGCCGTACAGGCGTCGGTCGACCGCCGCCGTATCGATGTCGTCGTGGCGAACCTGGTCGGCAACGCACTGCGGCACGGGGCGCCGCCCGTCGACGTGGTGCTCCGCGCGACGGGCGACGAGATCACCGTCGAGGTCTCGGACCACGGACCTGGCATGTCGCCGGACTCCCTGGCGCGCGTCTTCGACCGCTTCTACAAGTCCGACACCTCCCGCACACGGTCCGAGGGCAGCGGCCTGGGCACGGCCATCGCCCTGGAGAACGCCCGCCTCCACGACGGCACCATCGAGGCGGCCAACCGGCCGGACGGCGGCGCGACCTTCACCCTGCGGCTGCCGCGCCACCCCGCGCGGGGGGCGCGATGAGGCCGGCGCGGCGGTGGGCCGCCGCCGTGCTGCTCGTGGCCGCCCTCGCCGGATGCGGAGTCCGGCCGACCGAAGTGATCGACGCAGGCGAACCCGCATCCGGGCTCAGCACCGGCCTGCGGATCTACTTCGCATCCGACAAGGGGCTGCGTGCAGTCCCCCGCCACAACAAGCTGAAGGATCTCAATTCCGTCATCAAGCTGCTGACCGCCGGCCCGAACACAGCCGAACAGACCAGCGGGCTACTCAGCCTGGTGGAGCCACCAGGCTCCTACGACGCCGTCGGCAACGGCACCAAAGTCATGCTCGCCATGCCGGGCGCACACCTCACGCCCGATAACCACCTACTCAGCGGACAACTGGTGTGCAGCCTGGCCCACGCCCAGTCCATGCTCAACCCGAAGGTCCACCCGGACGACGTCCAGGTGACCCTCACATCCGACGGCGCGCCGCTCGGCCCGTACCGGTGCTCGTACTTCCTTGACGGCTGACACACCTCTTCCAAGATCGGCGCCTGGCTGCCTCCTGCCGAGCTCCGTGCGTGGTGCAGCCGACCGTACGGCCGACTCGGCCGCGCGCTGGGGCGGCGCCCACGGAATGCACACCGGTTCCCGGCATGACCCGCACCCGCGGCGTGTGGTTCTACTCCGGCGCCCCGGGCAGCCAGCGGCACGATGTGCGGGGCCCGCCGCTCTGCCCAGGTGCGCGTGGTCCCTGCTCGCTCGTCGCCACGAACGGATGCCGGCCCCGGTCGCCGGAGTGATGACGGCGGCCTAGCGTTGAAGTGCCCCGGGTGCGCCCCAGCCGACGACCGACGAATCGCATGCCGCCAGACGACCGATGACACGGCCTCCTGTCCGGCCATCCGATCGGATCCCGAGTCGGCGGCAGGGCTCTGTCGTGACAGCCCATGCACAGACATCACCGGCTCTCTGGCCGGTCGGTGGGACGGAGAACCGGAATGGTGCAGTCGTCGTGGAGTGAGTACCGGCCGGGGCAGCGGTTCCCGGGGGTGATCGGGCGGACGACCGATGCGTCGAGTCCGGCGTGGCCGCAGCCGGTGCGGGCGGTGGCGGGTGCGCCGAACGTGCTGTTCCTCGTGTTCGACGACACGGGGTTCGGCCAGTTCGGCTGCTACGGCAGTCCGATCGAGACGCCGAATCTGGACGCGCTGGCCGCGGGCGGGCTGCTGTACAGCAACATGCACACCACCGCGTTGTGCTCGCCGTCGCGGTCCTGCATCATCACGGGCCGCAACCACCACGCCAACGGTATGGCGGCGATCACGGAGCTGGCCACCGGCTATCCGGGCTACGACGGTCAGATCCCGTTCGAGAACGGGTTCCTGTCGGAGATGCTGTTGCAGCACGGCTACAACACGTACATGGTCGGCAAGTGGCACCTGATGCCCTCGGAGCAGGAGTCGGCGGCGGGCCCGTACGACCGGTGGCCGCTGGGGCGGGGCTTCGAGCGGTTCTACGGGTTCCTGGGCGGGGACACGAGCCAGTGGTATCCGGACCTCGTCCACGACAACCACCAGGTCGAGCCGCCGGCCACGCCGGAGGAGGGCTACCACCTGACGGAGGACCTGGTCGGGCGGGCGATGTCGTTCATCGCCGACGCCAAGCAGGTCGCCCCGGACAAGCCGTTCTTCCTGAGCCTGTGCCCCGGTGCGACGCATGCCCCGCACCATGTGCCGAAGGAGTGGGCGGACCGCTACCGGGGACGGTTCGACGACGGCTGGGACGCCTATCGCGAGCAGACCTTCGCCCGGCAGAAGCAGCTGGGCGTGGTGCCCGCAGACGCGCGGCTGTCCCCGCGCGATCCGGACGTGCCCGCGTGGGAGTCGCTGTCCCCCGAGGCGAGGAGCCTGGCCGCGCGGATGATGGAGGTCTACGCCGGGTTCCTCTCCCACACCGACCACCACATCGGGCGGCTGGTGGACTTCCTGAAGGAGACCGGCGAGTTCGACAACACGCTGATCATGGTGGTCTCCGACAACGGGGCGAGCGCCGAGGGCGGGGTGACCGGCACCACCAACGAGGTGCAGTTCTTCAACAACGCGCCCGAGACGCTGGAGGAGAGCCTGGCGCGGATCGACGAGATCGGCGGCCCGGCGACGTTCAACCACTACCCGTGGGGCTGGACGTGGGCGGGCAACACGCCGTTCCGGCGGTGGAAGCGGGAGACCTACCGCGGCGGCGTCAGCGACCCGTTCCTCGTCCACTGGCCCGACGGCATCCGGGCCCGGGGTGAGATCCGCGACCAGTTCGCGCACATCATCGACATGGTCCCCACCGTCCTCGACGTGCTCGGCATCGAGGCGCCCACGACCATTCGCGGTGTCACCCAGTCGCCCCTGCACGGGGTCAGCTTCGCGCACACCTTCGACGACGCCGGCGCGGCGAGCCGCCACCGCACCCAGTACTACGAGATGCTCGGACACCGGGCGATCGACCACGACGGGTGGCGGGCGGTCTGCCCCTGGCCCGGCCCCTCATTCGAGGAAGCCGAGCGGCCGTTCGGCACTCCGATCACCATGGCGGACCTCGACGAACTCGACGCCCACCACTGGGAGCTCTACCACGTCGACGAGGACATCGCCGAGACCCGGAACCTCGCCCAGGAGCACCGCAGCAAGCTGATCGAGATGATCGCGCTGTGGTACGCGGAGGCGGGCAGGTACAACGTGATGCCGATCGACGGCAGCGTCCTGCAGCGACTGATGACCGAGCGCCCGCAGATCACCGAGGACCGCACCAGCTACACCCTCCGCCCCGGCACCCAGGTCCTGCCGGCCGCGGTCGCGCCCCGGGTCCTCAACCGCCCACACAGCGTCACCGCCGACGTCGAGATCCCGCCCGGCGGCGCGCAGGGCGTCCTGCTCTGCCAGGGCACCAACTCCGGCGGCTGGTCCCTCTACGTCAAGGACGGCCACCTCCACTACGCCCACAACTACGTCCAGCGGGCCCTGCACCACGTGATCTCCGGCGAGGGCGTGCCCGAGGGGCGGCACGCGCTGCGTTTCGAGTTCGAGCCCACCGGCGCCCCGGACATCGCCCACGGCAAGGGCGCACCCGGCCGCGCCCAGCTCTACATCGACGGCCGCCTGGTCGGCGAGAGCGACATGCCGGTCACCACCCCGATCGCCTTCAATCCGGGCGGCATGGCCTGCGGTGCCAACCCCGGCTCGGCCATCACCCCCGACTACCAGGCACCGTTCCGCTTCACCGGCACTCTGCACGGCGTCACCGTCGACCTGTCCGGCGACCTCATCGTCGACGCCGAGAGCGAGATGCGCATGCACATGGCCCGCCAGTAGGCATCTGTCCGGCAGAGGGCAGCCTCAGCTGCGTGCGCGGCCCGATATGACCGCCTGGCGGGCAGGTGGGAGAATTTCAGTATCACGGGTAAAGCGCGCGTATGTGTGCGTCCATCCCGATACAGGACAGCAGGTCAGGTCATGACCAAGCAACCGAAGCGGTCCCAGCCCCGCGATGGTGAGGGCATCAGCCGGCACAAGGAAGCCAAGCAACACGGCTGGTCACCGGATGTGGACGAGACCACTCAGCAGGAGAACCCGAGCGCCCACCGCTCCTTCGACCCGGACAAGTACGCCCCCGCCAAGGGTCCCGGCAGGACGGTCTCCAAGGAAGAAGCGGGCAACCCCCACGGCAGCCCCTCCCAGAGCAGAGGCGCCCGCGGGGAGGGCCAGAGCAAGGGCTCCGGCGGCAAGGGCATGCACGACCTCGGCCCGCGAGGCCGCTCACAACGCCCCAGCGGAACCAAGGACGCCTCCGCCTCCACGGGTGTGGACCCCCAGGACCCGCCCGGCAGCCGCAGCGCCGGATAGCGCGCTCACAGGCGCCGTCGCGGATTCAATCGCGCCCCTGCTCGCCGACCATGGTCGGCAGGGCCTGAGGCCGATGCGATCACATCACGCGTGGCCGCGCTGAGTGCATGAAGGCTCGGCCCCCGACAGGGGCCGGGGCCTTCTCATGTCACGCGGTGCCGCGGAGTGTGTCGTTCCGAATGCCGCATCTTTCTCGGCGCCGTACATCCGCGGATCGAGCGGTCCGGGCTCTCCCCCGTCTCGGCAGCACCTCCCGAGGACCTCTACCCCTCGTTCATCTTTTCTGCGTCTCTGCTTCACCGGTCCGTGGAGCACCCAGCGCTCAGCGCCGTGAATGTCATGCGCGCAGCCACGGCCGCGGGGTCGATTGTCGGCCACGCGTGAGGTCCGGGCGAAGGGGGCGGCTGTCGTGTCTCGGCCACGGTTTCTGTTTGTCTCATGGGTGGACGTCGAAAGACGCCAGGCGCCGCACGAGTGGACGCCGGGCGCCGTCGGCGCCGAAGCCGTGACCTGGCGGCTCGTCGGTGCCAACAACCACGAGCTCGGGCGCGGCCCCGATCTCCACCGCGGCCACTCGGCCTGCTGCGCCGCCGTCGTGCGGCTGCGCGACGGGCTCGACCGCGCGGTCCCGCTCGTCTCCATGGCCGCCACCACCGGGGCCTGGACCTGGCAACTCGCCCTGGACGAGCACCGCGTCGCGGTCGCCTCCCGTTCCTTCCGGCGCCAGCGCGAGTGCCGCCACAGCCTCCAGCTCTTCCTCGCCGCCGCCGCCGAGGGCCGGCTCGCCACGAGCGTGACGTACACCCGGCGGCTGCGTGGTCTGCGGCTGCCCGACGCCGTGCAGGGGAACGCCTCGTGAGCACCGTCACCACCGTCGACACGGACCTCGACGTGCCGCGCGCCAGGTCCAAGGCCGGCGATCCCGCCGACCGGCTCTTCCGCGGCGGCGCACGCGGCGCCGGCGGCATCGTCCTCGTCACCATGACCCTGGTCGGCGTCTTCCTCGGCGTCCGCGCGGCCCAGGCGCTCGGCGAGGCCGGCTGGTCGTTCGCCACCACCGCGGCGTGGGAGCCCGACTCCCACCACTTCGGCATCGCCGCCGTACTGCCCGGCACCCTGCTCATCGGCGTCACCGCCATCGTCTTCGCCCTGCCGCTCGCGCTCGGCACGGCTCTCTACATCACCGAGTACGCGCCGCGCAGGCTGCGCCGGACGCTGGTCAGCCTCGTCGACCTGATGGCCGCCGTGCCCAGCGTGGTCTACGGGCTGTGGGGCTTCTTCTTCCTCCAGCCCCAGATCACCGGCCTGGCCCGCTTCCTCTCCACGTACTTCGGGTGGATCCCGATCTTCACGGTGGACGGTGCCGATCCGCGCGACCCCCTCGCGCCCGCGACCGTCTACACCTCCTCCACCTTCATCGCCGGCATCGTCGTGGCGCTGATGGTCACCCCGATCGCCTGCTCGGTGATGCGCGAGGCGTTCGCGCAGGCCCCGCCCGGCGAACGAGAGGGGGCCTTCGCGCTCGGCGCGAGCCAGTGGGGTGTCATCCGCACCGTCGTCCTGCCCTTCGGGAAGGGCGGCATCATCGGCGGGACCATGCTGGGGCTCGGCCGGGCGCTCGGCGAGACCATCGCCGTCGTCATGATCATCTCGCCGGTCTTCTTCTTCCAGCCGCACATCCTGGAGAACGGCGCCAACTCCGTCTCCGCGCTGATCGCCCTGCGCTACGGAGCAGCCAGCCCGCTCGGCATGTCCGCGTTGATGGCGGCCGGCCTCTCGCTCTTCCTGATGACCCTCGTCGTCAACTTCATCGCCTCCTCCGTCGTCGCGCGGAGCCGGTCAGGAACGGGAGCCGAGGCATGACCACGACCACCACGGACACCCTCAAGACCCAGGCGGTCACGACCCTCACGGTCACGCCCGACGTCGTCCCCGACGGCCCCGGCGCACCCGCCGAGACCCGGCGCGCGACCTCCACGCTGCACGCCCGCGACGTCTTCGCCCTGCTCGGATCGGGCGCCGCGGCCGTGGCCGTGACCGCCGTGCTCTTCGGCCGCGTGCTGCCCTGGAACGCCCCACTGGGCTTCACCGTCGTCGCGTACCTGGCCTTCACCGCGCTCTACGCCGTCCTGGTCTCCCTCGACGAGAACGGCGCCACGGTCAGGGCGCGGCTCGCGCAGACGCTCGTCCACGCCCTGGCGGGACTGCTCCTCGCGGCGCTGCTCTTCATCGTGGGCTACGCCCTGTGGCGCGGCCACGAGGCGCTGCCGCACCTGAACTTCTTCACCGAGGACATGTCCGGCACCGGACCCCTCCAGCCCATCACCGAGGGAGGGATGCTGCACGCCATCGTCGGCACCCTCCAGCAGATCGGCATCTCGCTGCTGATCACGGTGCCGTTGGGTCTTGCCTGCGCGGTCTTCCTGAACGAGGTGCCGGGACGGTACGCCCGGTTCGTACGGACCATCGTGGAGGCGATGACCGCGCTGCCGTCCATCGTGGCCGGCCTGTTCATCTACGCCACCGCCATCCTCGCCCTGGGCCTGGACAAGTCCGGCTTCGCCGCCGCCCTCGCGCTGTCGGTGATGATGCTGCCGATCATCATCCGGGCCGCCGACGTGGTCATCCGGCTGGTGCCGAGCTCGCTCCGGGAAGCCTCGTACGCACTGGGCGCCGGGCAGTGGCGCACGGTGTGGACGGTCGTGCTGCCCACCGCCCGCTCGGGCCTCACGACCGCCGTGATCCTCGGCACCGCGCGCGGCATCGGCGAGACCTCCCCGGTGCTGCTGACCTCGGGCGCCGCGACGGGCCTCAACCTCAACCCCTTCGACGGGCCGCAGACCTCGCTGCCGCTGGCCACCTTCACCCTGGTCGCCTCGCCCGAGAAGACCATGATCGTCCGCGGGTTCGGCTGCGCGGCGCTGCTCATGGCGCTGGTCCTGCTGCTCTTCCTCCTCGCCCGGGTCATCGGCGGCCGCGGCCCCGGCCAGCTCAGCCGCGGCCAGCAGCGCCGCCGGGCCGCCGCATCGCTCCGTGACCTGGAGCGGATGGGGTCCCGGGGCCACCACGGAGCCCTTGAGGACGGCACGGGTGCGGACGGTACGAGTCAGGTCCACCCCGCACCCCCGCCACCACCGGCCGGCTGACGGTCCGCCGCCCGCCCACACGCTCCCGTACGACGTGCCTCGTACGAACCCGCTCGACCGCTCGACCCGCACCACCCGCCACCGATCAGGAGACCCTCGATGTCCGGACGCCCACCGGCATTCCCCGCGCGCGTGCTGCGGCGCACCCTGGCCGTGCTCGTCACCGCCCTCGCGCTCGTGGTGCCCGTCGCGCCGCCCGCCGCCGCAGAGAGCTACGTACCGGTCTCCGGCGCGGGCTCCACCTGGAGCCAGAACGCCCTCGACCAGTGGCGGGCCAACGTCAAGCAGTACGGGATGACGGTCAACTACAACGGCACCGGCTCCTCCGACGGACGCAACCAGTTCCGCAACGGCACCGTCGACTTCGCCGTCTCCGAGATCCCGTACGGCATCAACGACTCCGGTGTCGCCGACCCGCCGCCCTCGCGGAAGTTCAGCTACATGCCGATCGTCGCGGGCGGCACGGCCTTCATGTACAACCTGCGGATCGGCAACCGCCGGGTGACCAACCTGCGGCTCTCCGGCGAGAACGTCGCCAAGATCTTCACCGGCGTCATCACGATGTGGAACGACCCGGCCCTCAAGGCCGACAATCCGAGCCTCGCCGCGAGCCTCCCCGCCCGCAGGATCGTCCCCGTGGTCCGCTCCGACGGCTCGGGCACGACGGCCCAGCTGACCACCTGGCTGAGCAAGAAGCACGCCGGCCTGTGGGACGCGTACTGCGGCAGGGCGGGCCGCCGCACGCCCTGCGGGCCCACGTCCAACTACCCCGTCATCGGCGGCAAGGGCTTCGTCGGCCAGTCCGGCTCCAACGGGGTCTCCGGCTACGTCGCCCAGGACGGCAACCAGGGCACGATCACCTACGTCGAGTACTCGTACGCGGTCTCCACCACCGGCTTCCCGGTGGCCAAGATCCTCAACGAGGCGGGCTACTACACCGAGCCCACCGCCCAGAACGTGGCGGTCTCGCTCACCAAGGCGGGCATCAACGCCGACCTCACCCAGCGGCTCGACGAGGTCTACAACAGCGCCGACCCGCGCACCTACCCGCTCTCCAGCTACAGCTACATGATCATCCCGACCGCGCTGGAGTCGAACTTCAACCCCCAGAAGGGCAAGTCCCTCGGGGCGTTCGCCACGTACTTCCTGTGCCAGGGGCAGCAGTCGGTGGACCGGCTCGGCTACTCGCCGCTGCCCATCAACCTGGTCCAGGCGGGCATGACCCAGATCCGTCGCATTCCCGGCGTGGTCGCCGGGAGCGTCGACATCAAGAAGTGCAAGAACCCGACCTTCTCCAGCGACGGCACCAACACCCTGGCCAAGACGGCTCCGCAGCCGCCCGCCTGCGACCGCAAGGGCGCCACCCAGTGCGACATCGGCACCGGCGGCAACAAGACCCCCACCAAGACGGGGGGTTCCTCCGGCGGGACCGGCGGCAGCGGCGGCGGTGGGACCGGCGGGGGTTCCGGCGGTACGACGACGGGCGGTGCGACCGGGGGAGCCACCGGCGGTGCGACCGGCGGCTCCACGGGCACGACGGGCACGGGCGGAGCCGGTACGACCGGCGGCACGGGCGGGGCCACGGGCGGCGCGCTCGACCCCGACACCGGGCAGCCCATCGCCGCGGGTGACGCCGGCGGCTCCGGCGGCGGCGAGCTGTACGGCGTCTCCGTGACCACCGCCTCCGGCCTGGGCGGAGGGCTCCAGACCGCCCTGATGGCCCTCGGCGCCCTGCTCTTCCTCGCCGTCACCGTGGGCCCGCCGCTGCTGCACCGGCGCCTGGCCGTCCGCCGCGCGGGGGAGGAGTCCCGATGACCGGCGCCCGTACCAGCACCCGTTCCCGTCTGCGCGCGCTCCTGGGCACCCTCTGCCTCGCCCTGGTCCCCGTCGTCGCCACCGTCGGCACCGGCCTGGACCCGGCCGCCACACCCGCGTACGCCGCGACCGGCGACGGCTCGCAGGTCACCGTCTCGGGCACCGGCGCGTTCGCCGAGCTGAAGATCACCGTCAGTCAGACCCGTAACCTCGTCAACCAGGTCGTCAGGGTCACCTGGACCGGCGGCGCGCCCACCGTCTCCGACACCGCGTACGCCGCCGACTACCTCCAGATCATGCAGTGCTGGGGCGACGAGCGCGGCCCCGGGACCGACCAGTGCCAGTTCGGCGGCACCTCCGCCCTCGGCGCGGGCGCCGGCAACCAGGCCGCCGGCGCGTACACGAACAGCCGGCAGCTCAACTACGGCGCCCATCTCAAGGACTCCGAGAACCAGCCGCTGCCCCCGCCCGGCCCCAGCGGCATCTCGTACGCGCCCTTCCGCTCGGTCACCGGCGACGAGGTCAGCCCGGGCAACTGGAACGAGTTCTTCGACGTCAACAGCACCAACGAGATCCCGTACGCCCGCACCAACGCCCGCGGCGCGGGCGAGGTCTACTTCGAGGCCCAGACCGGCGTCGAGGCCCCCGGCCTAGGCTGCGGCGACGCGATCGAGAAGCAGGGCACGGTCACCGGCCGCGGCTGCTGGCTGGTGATCGTCCCGCGCGGCACCACCGAGGTCGACGGCACTCCGTACACCGACCAGTCGAGCGGCCAGCTGCAGTCCTCCCCGCTCAGCCCGGCCAACTGGAAGCACCGCATCACCGTCCCGCTCGGCTTCGAGCCCATCGGCAGCCACTGCCCGATCGGCGCGGAGGAACGCGGCACCCTGGGCAGCGAGATGGCCGCCGAGGCCGTCACCCGGTGGCAGCCGGCCCTCTGCCGGACCGGCGCCAAGGCCATCTACGGCTACGCCCAGGTCCCCGACGAGACCGCGCGCGTCAAGCTGCTGTCGGGCAAGCCCGGCCTGGTCTTCGTCGGCCGCCCCGCACCGGCCGCCACGGACCGCGAGGCGCACCGCAAGCCCGTGTACGCACCGGTGGCGCTCTCCGGCATCACCATCGGCTACTTCATCGAGAGCCAGGCGTCCTTCCGCGCCCCCGACGAGGTCAAGCAGCGCAACGGCACCCGGATGGGGAGCCTGCGGCTGACCCCGCGGCTGGTCGCCAAGCTCCTGACGGAGTCCTACCGCGACGGCGTCTCGCGCTTCGCCGAGAGCGTCGCGAAGAACCCCGAGAACCTCGGCCGCGACCCGGAGTTCATCCGCCACAACCCCGGCTACGCCGACCTGGACTTCGGCGGCAAGCTCGGCGACGCCCTCGTCCCGCAGCCGCTCGCCGACACCACCCGGCAGCTGTGGGAGTGGGTGGCCCAGGACCCCGCCGCCGCGGAGTTCCTGAAGGGGACCCCCGACAACACGGGTGCCCACGGGAACGCGGGGAACGCGGGGATGATCGTGAACCCGCACTACAAGAACATCGCTCTGCCGCTGGACGCCTTCCCCAAGAGCGACCCGTACTGCCAGCCCTTCGACGACCGGCCCGACTTCCCGCTCTGCATCCAGGACAAGAAGCCGTACGCCACCGACATGCACGCCGCCGCGCGCGCGGCCGGCCGCGGTGACACCCTGGCCCGTACCTCCTGGGACGCCACCGCCACCCCGCCCGCGTACAAGAAGGACCCGCCGCAGCCGGCCGGCCAGCGCGCCGTGCTCGCCGTGACCGACACCGCCACCGCCGAGCGGTACGGGCTGATGCGCGCCGAACTGCTCAACGCGGCCGGTCGGTTCACGGCCCCCGACGCGGCCTCCCTGACCGCCGCCGCGAACGCGCGCAAGCCCGGCGTCGACGGGGTGAGCGTGCCGGACCCCGGCAACAAGGACCCGGCCGCCTACCCGCTCACCGTCCTCACCTACGCCGCCACCGTCCCGGCCGACCTCACCGCCGCCGAGGGCCGCGACTACGGAACCCTGCTGACGTACGCGGCCGGCGCGGGCCAGACCCCAGGCGTCGCCTCCGGCACCCTGCCGCACGGTTACGCACCGCTGCCGCAGGCCCTGCGCGCGCAGACCCGGCAGGCCGCGCACCAGGTGACGACGCAGGCGGGCAAGACTCCGTCGACGTCCCGGCCCACCACGTCGACGGGCAGCGGCGGTACGTCCGGAGACACCGGCGCCGGCGGCTCCACCGGAACGACCGGCGGGTCCGCGACGGGATCGGGGACGGGGTCCGGCGGCGCGGCGGGGTCCGGCGGTACGCAGCCCTCGACGAGCCCGAGTCAGGCCGCCGCGCCGCCCGCGAACGGAAAGCCCTCCCCGGGTACGCCCGTCGCCTCGGCCGTCGGCGCACCGACACCCGGCTGGGCCGTCGGTCTCGTACGGCACGTGCTGCTCGTCTGTCTGATCGTCGGCGCGATCGCGGCCTTCGCGGGCCCGCTGCTGCCGAGATACCTGCCGCGTCTGCTGGCGGCCACACGCCACCGCCCAGGGAGGTGATGCCCGGAAACGTCTGACTCGTCCGCGCCAACGGAAGTCCTGCACACGCGCCCCGGGCACCACCCGGAGCGCAGCCTAGCTGAGGAGAACCCCCAGTGAACAAGAAGAAGACCGGCCTCGCGCTCGCCGCGGCGATGCTCGCGGCGGTCACGCTCGGCAGTGGCCTCGCCTCCGCCGACCCGGCCGGCCCCCCGCAGTTCCGCCAGCTCTCCGGCGTCGGCTCCGACACCACCCAGGACGTCATGAACGGCCTCGCCGACGTCGTCACGGTGAACGGGCAGAAGGTCATCGGCTCCTACGACGCCACGGGGTCCGCGAACATCACCACCAAGTCCGCGGCGACCAACCCCAACTGCACCATCCCCCGCCCCAACGGCTCGGGCGCCGGCCGCTCCGCGCTGCTGACCTCGCTCCAGGCCGGCAACGGGTGCCTCGACTTCGCCCGTTCCTCCTCGCTGAGCCTGGGCGCGGCCAACCCCGGCCTCACCTATGTGCCGTTCGCGATCGACGGTGTCAGCTACGCCATCACCCCCGGCTCGTCCATCCCGCGCAAGCTGACGCTGAACGACCTGAAGGCCATCTACCACTGCGACCCGAACTACGTGGGCAGCGGGCCGAACTACGACATGACCGTCTACCTGCCGCAGGCCGGCTCCGGCACCCGCAGCTTCTGGCAGTCGCAGATGGGCATCACCGAGGCCGACGTGGTCGCGGGCATCTACCCCTGCATCAAGGACAAGAAGGGCACCGCCCCGGTCCAGGAGCACGACGGCCGCGTCCTCGACGACAAGTCGATCGTGCCGTTCTCCATCGCGCAGTACCAGTCGCAGTCCTCGCAGACCATCGCCGACCTGCGCGGCCGCGCCATCCTCGGCACGATCGACGGACTGTCGCCGACCGTGCTGAACAGCGGCTTTGGCGTGAAGCGCGACGTCTACAACGTCATCCCGACCAGCAAGGTCGGCACCGCGCCGTGGAGCGACGTCTTCGTCGGCCCGAACTCCGGGATCTGCAAGCAGACCGCCGTGATCAACACCTACGGCTTCGCGACCAACCCGAACTGTGGCGACACCACCAAGCAGACCCCCTGATCAGGAGCTTCTCGTGCTGAAGAACAGATTCTCCCGGGCCCTCGCCCTCGGTGTCGCGGCCGTCACCACCGCCTTCGCGGCGGGCCTGGCCACCGCGGGCGCCGCGTACGCCGCCCCGATCGGCACCCTCGACATCACCCCGGCCACCGGCGCCGACACCAGCGGCATCTCCTTCACCACCTCGGGCGCCTGCCCGGCGAACGCCACCAACGTGCTGGTGAAGGTGGAGGGTTCCGGCTTCCCGGCCGGCGGCCTCAACGTGGTCGGCAACTCGCCGATCACCACCTACCCCACCGCGGGCAACGGCGGCATGGTCATCCCGCTGACGTCCACCATGCGCGACTACGCCTCCCAGGCGGGCTTCACCACCCTCCAGGGCAAGTACGACTTCACCGTCATCTGCCGGACCGCGTTCAACGGGACCAGCCTCGGTGACTTCACCGGCGCGATCTGGTTCACGTCCAACACCACCTACCAGGCCAACGACCCGGCGGTGAAGACGGACACCAGCACCTCGCTCGCCGTCACCCCGGCCGGTCCGGCCCAGGTCGGCACGGCCGTCACACTGACCGCCTCGGTCACCCCGTCCGGCGCCCCCGGCACCGTGCAGTTCAAGGACGGCTCCGCCGACCTCGGCACCCCGGTCACGGTGAACGGCGGCACCGCCGCGCTGACCACCAGCAATCTGACGGCCGGCACGCACGCGCTCACCGCCGTGTTCACCCCCTCCAACGCCTCGTACAACGGCTCGACCTCGTCGGCCGTCTCGTACCAGGTCACCCCCGCCGCGGCGACGCAGACCAGCACGGCGCTCGCGGTCTCCCCGGCGGCGAGCACCCCGCAGTACAGCCCGGTCACCCTGACCGGCACGGTCTCCCCGGCGGGCGCGGCGGGCTCGGTGAAGTTCACCGACACCGTCGGCGGCACCACCACCCCGCTCGGCACCGTCCCGGTCAGCAACGGCACCGCGGTCCTCACCACCTCCAGCCTGCCGGCCGGCCCGCACTCCTTCACCGCCGTCTTCGTCCCGGCCGACCCGGCCCGGTACACCGGCTCCGACTCCAACGCCATCCCGTACACAATCGGCGCGTTCGCCGGAGTGACGGCCTCGGAGACCATCACCACCACGGTCAACGCCGGCGCGCTCGTCATCAGCGTCGACAACCCGCAGGTCACCCTCCCCTCGCCGGTCCTGAACAACGACGGCGACCTGCTCACCACGGCCGGCGCCCTCAGCCCGGTGACCCTGACCGACACCCGCGCCGGCAACCCCGGCTGGACCGTCAGCGGCCAGGTCGCCGACTTCTCCGACGGCGCCACCCACACCATCAACGGCCAGAACCTCGGCTGGTCCCCGAAGGTCGTCGACAAGGCGCCCGCGCAGACGGTCACCCCCGGCTCCGCCGTCCCGGCGGCGTCCGGCGCGGCCCCCGGCGACGCGGGCACCGCGGGCCTGAAGGCCGCGCGCACCCTGGCCAACGGCACCGGTCTCGGCACCGCCCACATCGGCGCCGACCTGGCCCTCAACGTGCCGACCTCCACGGCGGCCGGCACGTACACCGCCACGCTCACCCTCACCGCCATCTGATCCAGGCGTGAGTTCCGGGGCGGAGCCGCGCCGCGCACGGCCCGCACACCCATGGCCACCGCGCACCGCGCGCCGGGGTTCCGCCCCGCCCCTGACTTCTGGAGAACCGTCATGACCGTTTCCCGCCTCGTCCGACGAGCAGGCTCCGTCGGCCTGTCGCTGTTCCTCGTCCTGTCGGCCTCGTCGCTGCTGCCGGGTGGCCCTGCCCTCGCCGCCGACGGCGGCAAGGCCGGCAAGAAGGCCGTCTTCGGTGTCCAGCCCGCCGGCCCGAAGAAGCCCGACCAGCGGCCCCACTTCTCGTACGGGGTCACCGGCGGCGCAGGCGTCCGCGACCAGATCGCCCTGTGGAACTACGGCTCCGAGCCGCTGACCCTCGCCGTCTACGCCAGCGACGCCGTCAACACCGTCGACGGCGGCTTCGACCTGCTCGCCGCCGACAAGAAGCCGACCGACGCGGGCAGTTGGATCAAGCTCGCCAAGAACAAGGTGACGGTGCCGCCCAAGGGCAACGTCATCGTCCCCTTCACCCTCACCGTGCCCCGCAACGTCACCCCCGGGGACCACACCGGAGGCATCGTCGCCTCGCTCTCCGGCACCGGCAAGGACGCCCGGGGCAATCAGGTCCGGCTCGACCAGCGGGTCGGCGCCCGTGTCTACCTACGGGTCGCCGGCGCGATCAAGCCCGAACTCACCGTGGAGAACGTCCGCGCCGAGTACCACGGCACCCTCAACCCCTTCGGGTCCGGCTCGGCCACCGTCACGTACACCGTGCGCAACACCGGCAACGTCCGGCTCGGCGCCCGCCAGGCCGTGCGCGTCAACGGTGTGTTCGGCTCCTCGATCACCGCCAAGGGCGCCCCGAACCTCGGCGAACTGCTCCCCGGGAACGCCCTGACCGTCACCGCGGAGGCCGGCGGCGTGCTGCCGCTGGTGCGCTCCTCGGCCGTCGTCTCCGTGCAGCCGGTCGCGACCCGGGACGGCGTCGACCCCCGACTGCCCTCGCTGACCCACTCGGTGTCGCTGTGGGCCGTGCCCTGGACCCTGCTCGCCCTGCTGCTGCTCGTCGTCGCGGGCTTCCTCCGTCGACGGCGCCGACGGCGCTCGGACCGACAGCGCTCGGACCGGGCCCCGCGGAACACCTCCGCGACCGCCGAGTCCTCCGAGACCCCCGAGTCCCCCGACAAGGAGCTCATCGTGCAGTTCACACGTCTCTCCCGGCGGACCGCGGCCGGTGCGGCCGCGGCCCCCCCGGGGGGGCGCCCCGCGGGGGGCGGCCCCACGGCATCGGTCTCGGCACCCTCGGCACCGCTCGCGGCCATCGCACACTCCCTCC